>JBDTYN010000062.1:0-25965 GCA_040005675.1 Chthoniobacterales bacterium | reverse complement strand
AGGAAGCTCGCCGGCTCCGGCCTGGTCATTCCATTGTATCATACGCACGGCTGCGCTTGTGCCGAGATTGATCGCGACAAAGCCGGGACGATCCGCGCCACAGCCAATATTGCTGGCAGCGCCGTCCCCGATTGCGGTGAATATTTTCGCGGGACGAAGCTGCCGCGGGAAGCGCGCATTAGCCTCGCATTCATCGCTGATCGCGCCTAGTTGCGCGGGAGATATTCCGCAGGCATGGCACAGCGCCAGATCCCAGGTTCGACCACGCAGGTCATACATGCCTGTCGCACTCGCCATCGAATGACTGCAGGCCCGAACACCAAAGAGTTCGGAAAAAATCCATTGCGCTGGTGAAACCCAATGAACTGCTCGCCGGAACAACGTCGGCTGCGTCCGCCGCAGCCAGCGCAACTTAGCCGGCCAGAACGATGCGCGCAGCATACAGCCTGTCCGCGCGTGAATCTCGCGCTCGGAGAGCTCGCTACGCAGTAATCGCGCATCGGGCATGGACCGTGAGTCGGCCCAGGTGAAGATCGGCGTGATCGGCTGCCGCTTTCGATCAAGCGCCAGCAAGCTGTGCCAAAACGCGCAGCCGGTGAGAGCTCGAATCGGAATTCGCTTTTCCCCACGTGGGCCGCGATAGACGCTGAGGGTCTCCTTGAGGCAAGCAGCGGCGGCGCGCCGCAAAGTCATCGCGCCAAGTTCTGCGCCGCCCTCGGTAGTATAGCGGACGGAATATTGTCGATGCGCAGTCGCACCACGCAGGCAGCGGCCGGAATCGTCGAAAAGCGCAGTGCGCGTGGATGAACTTCCGAGGTCGATCGCGAGAACGAGGAACTCCGAGCTTCGGCGCGACACAATTCTCATCTAAGGCTATTCCTTTACGGCCGACAGCTTTTTGCGCGGCGCGGGGCGCAACTTTCTCGCTGGCGCACGCCTCCTTTTTTCACGACGCTGAAGGAAATGTCCGAACCAGTCCTGAAACGGGATAGCTGGAGGCTGCAACGCGATAGCCCGAGCTTACCTGAAGTATACCGCAGCGTGCCGGTGCAGACGGGGACTGGATTCTGGCGCAAGCTTCTCGCCTTTTCCGGCCCGGGCTACCTCGTCGCGGTCGGTTACATGGATCCGGGGAACTGGGCCACGGATCTCGCTGGTGGATCGCAGTTCGGCTATTCGCTCCTCAGCGTAATCCTGCTTTCGAATCTGATGGCGATTTTGCTTCAGGCACTCTGCGCCCGGCTCGGTATCGCCACGGGCCGCGATCTCGCGCAGGCGTGTCGCGATCATTATTCGAAGCCGGTCGCGATCGGACTTTGGATTGTCTGCGAACTCGCAATTTGTGCCTGCGATCTCGCGGAAGTGATCGGTTCGGCCATCGCGCTGAATTTGCTTTTCAAACTGCCCCTGGTCGTCGGCGTCTGCGTGACCGCTCTCGATGTTCTGGCCGTCATGTATTTACAGAACAAGGGCTTTCGCTACATCGAGGCACTTGTTATCGGGCTAATCCTGGCGATTGGCGGCTGTTTCCTGCTCGAAGTCTGGTTTTCACGTCCAGAGATGAGTGCGCTTTTCAAAGGCTTCATCCCGGATCAGAACATTGTCCTCAGTCGAGACATGTTGTACGTCGCGATCGGTATTCTTGGCGCGACTGTCATGCCGCATAATCTCTATTTGCACTCATCAATCGTGCAGACGCGAAAGTATGAGCAGACCGTGGCGGGCAAGGCCGAAGCGATCAAGTTCGCGACACTCGATTCGAGCATGGCGCTGATGTTCGCGCTCTTCATCAATGCCGCGATTTTGATCGTCGCGGCCGCGACTTTTCACAGCCATGGCCAGCGCGGCGTTGCTGAAATTCAGGATGCCTACAAGCTGCTTTCGCCAATGCTGGGGGTCTCGGCCGCGAGCGCGCTTTTCGCCTTCGCGCTGCTCGCTTCCGGCCAAAACTCCACCCTCACCGGCACACTGGCGGGGCAGATCGTGATGGAAGGGTTTCTCAACATCCGGCTGCGGCCGTGGCTGCGTCGCCTCATTACACGCCTCGTCGCAATCGTGCCGGCCGTGATCTGCGCCGCGCTTTTCGGCGCTAGCGGAACCGCAAAACTGCTCGTGCTCAGCCAGGTCATTCTAAGCTTGCAGCTTTCTTTCGCAGTCATCCCGCTGGTGCTCTTTACGAGCGATCGACGGAAGATGGGGCCGTTTGTCGCGCCGCGGTGGCTGCAGCTTCTCGCCTGGGTTACCGCAGCAGTCATCGTGTCTCTAAATGCGAAATATTTGTCTGACTGGTCCGGTTTGACCGCTTGGGTTTCGGGCGGCGCTTAATTCGTTAGACCATGTACAAAAAGATTTTAGTCGCTCTCGAAAACAGCCGGTGGGATGGAGCGCTTCTCGCGCACATCGGGGCGCTCGCTGCTCTGCATCGTTCTGAATTACTGCTCGTCCATGTGGCTGATGGTTTTGCCGCGCGAAATTACGAGCTGATGAAGCTGGCCGAATCGCAGGAGATGAAAGATGACCGCACTTATCTGGAGGCCTCAGCGGCGGTGCTGAGGGAGCGGGGATTATCGGCCGTGACGCACCTTGCGCTGGGCGACCCGGCCACAGGCATTTTGAAGACCGCGGCCGATGAGCAGTGCGATCTCATCGCGATGACCACCCACGGTCACCGTCTCCTGGCCGACATTATCTATGGCAGCACGATCAATCACGTACGCCACAAGGCGGAAGTGCCGGTGCTGCTTGTTCGGGGTGGAAGTGCGGACTGAAGAGCAGTGAAGGCGCTCTTTCTGACGAACGAATATCCTCCGTACGTTTACGGCGGCGCCGGGGTTCACGTCGACTATCTGTCGCGCGAACTGGCAAAGACGATGCCGGTTGAGGTGCGTTGCTTTGGGGACCAGCTGGAGGACCGGGGGGATCTTCGAATTCGCGGTTTCAGGCTCGATGATTGGGACTACAGTTGCCCCAAGCCGCTGCGCTCAGTCTTCGGAGCGGTGCGGCGGTGCATCGATTTCAACACGACCAACGTCGAAGCCGATCTCGTGCATTGCCACACCTGGTATAGCCACTTCGGCGGCATCCTCACAAAGCTGAACTACGGGATTCCGCTCGTCGTCACCGTTCATTCGCTCGAGCCGCTCCGGCCCTGGAAACGCGAGCAACTCGGCGGCGGCTACGATTTCACTGTCTGGCTGGAGCGAACGGCGCTGGAAATGGCGGATGCGGTGATTGCTGTTTCGGAAGAAACAAAGCGCGATCTCCAGCGCTTGTTCAATCTTCGTTCGGAGAGGCTCCACGTCATCTACAACGGCATCGATCTGGAGGAATATCAGAAGATGGAATCGACCGCGTCATTGAGAGCTCTCGGTGTCGATCCAGCCAAACCCTACATTTTGTTCGTCGGCCGAATCACCCGACAAAAGGGGATTGTCCATCTTGTCCGCGCGATCGAATTCATGGAACAAGGTTTCCAGATTGTCCTTTGTGCGGGTGCGCCTGACACGCCGCAGATCGCTGGGGAGATGAAAGACGCGGTCGCCGCCGCAAAAGAGAAACGGGCCGACGTAATCTGGGTCGACCAGATGGTTGAGAAAGCGGCCGTGCGCGAACTCTACTCGCACGCGGCGGTATTTTGCTGTCCCTCGATTTACGAGCCGTTCGGTATCATCAATCTCGAAGCCATGGCATGCGAAACCGCGGTCGTCGCGAGCGCGGTCGGTGGAATCAAAGAAGTAGTGGTTGATGGCGAGACCGGATTTCTCGTGCCGCTTGACCAGAGTCGGGAGAGCCCTTTTGAGCCGAAGCACCCGACGCAATTCGCAAAAGATTTCGCGGCACGGGTCAATCAACTGATGCAAGACTCTGCCTTGCGCGAGCGGTTCGGTCGAGCCGGCCGGAAACGCGCCGAGGCAAAGTTCAGCTGGGCTGCGATTGCCGAGCAGACGAAAGAGCTTTACCGCTCGCTGTTGTCATCCTGAGCCGCGCAAACGGCGAAGGACCTCTTCAAGGCAGGCGGCGCGTCGTGCGGTTGGAAGGGCAACAACGAAGTGAAGGCCTTGTTGCCGCCGTTACAAAGCGCAGAAATCCTCCCGCGACTGGGCGAGGTCCTTCCGTCTGGCGCGGCTCAGCATGACAGGACAGCGCGGGAATGGCAGCTTGCGGCGGAATGTTTGTCGATCGGATCAGAATCTACGCGCAGGCTGGAGACGGAGGGCGCGGTTGCGTCAGTTTCAGGCGCGAAAAATTTGTGCCGCGGGGAGGACCCGATGGCGGAGACGGCGGGCGTGGCGGTGACATTATTCTGCGGACCGATACGCACACTGATAATCTGGCGAACATGTTTTATGAGCCAATCATCAAAGCGAAGAATGGCGCCGCCGGAAAAGGCAAGCAAATGTACGGACGCGCGGCGGCCGCGAAAATAGTCAAAGTGCCGATCGGCACTGTCGTTTATCCTGCGTCTGCTCCGATCACGGCTCATGTGAACGGTGACGTGTTGGTTTCGGAAGAACCGCGATTGGCGATGGAGCCCGAGGTCGCCGAGCCAGTGGCCGACCTAACGAAAGAGGGGCAGGAATTTTTGCTTTGCCGCGGAGGTTCGGGAGGGAAGGGGAATGTCCATTTCAAGAGCTCGCGCAACCGCGTTCCGATGCAATACACCGAGGGCGAAGAAGGCGAGCGTGGCGATTTCCTGCTCGAGCTGCGGACAATCGCGGATGCGGGTTTGGTTGGATATCCAAACGCCGGTAAATCGACGTTGCTCGGGAAAATTTCTGCGGCCCATCCGAAAGTAGCTGCCTATCCGTTCACGACGCTCCATCCCAGCGTCGGCGTTGTGGAGCTCGACGAATACCGGCGCCTTCGCGTTGCCGATATTCCGGGGCTGATCGAGGGGGCGCACCGCAATGTCGGGCTCGGCCATGATTTCCTGCGGCACATCACGCGCTGCAACGTGTTCTTTTTCGTGCTCGACGTAGCCGGGAGCGAAGGACGCCATCCGATTGAAGACCTGCAGAATCTTCGGCGCGAAATCGATTTGTACGACGCGCGCTTATCGGGCCGACCATGGTGCGTCATCGCAAATAAAATTGACTTGCCTGGGGCGGAGGAGAATGTCGAGGCATTGAAACGCCGGTTCCCGTCCATCCCGCTTGCCGCTGTATCGGCCGCGCGCGGCGATGGAATGAGCGCGTTGAAATCGCAACTTGGACGGTGGTTTGACGATGCAGTCGCCAAAAGCAAGAGCGAATTTTCTGTGCAAACGAGGAGTGTCACATTGGCTGATTAACAGATAGACAAGAGTCGCAGATTCGAGAAGAGTCGGATTTTTCGCATGGGTCACCGAGTTGTAGCGAGTTATTGCACGACATTTCTGAAGCCGGAGATGTTGCACATCTACCGACAGGTGACATCGCTCCGCAACGTCACGACCTTTGTCATGACGAAGTCCCTGCAGGATGTTGATCGCTTCCCCTTTCGCGACATCGAAGTCATCCCGCAGCCGCACATGAATCTCTTGCGGCATGGCTGGATGAAGCTTGTGCAGCGCCGCCCTCCGGTCGTGTACCGCGGTGAATATCAAATGCTCTCGTCACTCCTCGAGCGACGCGGCGCCGACCTGATGCACATTTATTTTGGTCACACCGGGGTGCATCTGCTGCCCTTCGTGGAGTGCTGGGACAAGCCGTGTGTGGTGTCGTTTCACGGTGCGGACGTGGCAATGAAGCCGGAGATCCCAAATTACCCCGCGAAACTGCGCCGGTTGTTCAAGAGTGTCCCGCTTGTCCTTGCGCGCTCGCGATCGCTGGCCGACAGGCTGGTTCAGCTTGGCTGCGCTTCGGAGCGCCTACGGATCAACCGGGCCGGCGTGCCCCTCAAGGATTTTCCGTTCGTCCATCGCCAACTACCGCGGGATGGTCGCTGGCGCCTGCTGCAGGCGTGCCGGTTAATTCCGAAGAAGGGCGTTGCCACTTCGCTGCGGGCCTTCGCCATTTTTCAGAAGCAATACCCCCATGCGGAATTCGTCATCGCAGGCAAGGGACCCCTTCAGCCGGAGTTGGAAAGACTGATTGCAGAGCTTCGAATCACCGACAAGGTGAGCTTCCGAGGGTTTTTGTCGCAACCCGAGCTAGCTGAACTGTATGCCAGCGCGCAGATTTTCCTGCACCCAAGTGAAACGCCCCCGGATGGAAACCAGGAGGGCGTTCCGAACTCCATTCTCGAGGCGATGGCTACCGGCCTGCCCGTGTTTGCCACCCGGCACGGTGGAATTCCAGAGGCTGTGGAGCACGGCCGAACCGGCATGCTGGTAGCGGAAGGCGATCATGCCGCGCTCGCCTTTGCTCTGCGTGAAGCCGTCGACTACCCGATGACACTTCGCGAGATGGGTATGCGCGCCAGCGAATCGGTCGCAGCAAACTTCGAGCAGGGTGAGCAGATTCGGCAGCTGGAATCTTATTACGAAGAAGCAATCGCGGCACGTGCCGCGGTTCCCGAAGTCGCGCAACAGATCGTGGCTCGCGCGCCCACCCAGCTTGCCGCTCACGTATCGGCGGACTAACGAGCGGGAATTCCCGAAAGTCTCTTGTCAAGCCGACAAAACGCGCTTCTGTATGCGCGTCGCAAGCGGCTCTTGTGTTAACTGCGATGGCTTGGCGCGGCCGCACCGCAAAAATCCGGGCCGCTGCGTTGATGACACAACCATTCGTTAACATGCCGTATCGTTTAATTATCATACCGCTCATCGCGCTCATCGTCGCTCTCTGCGGTGTTGTACCGGGCGCAACCGCCGCAGAATCAGCCGCTGCAAGCGCAGTCGCAGCGCCGGAGCATGGAGGCGTCCCACTCAAACCCGCAGTGCTTTTGCATCTCGGCAAGTTCGCTGTCACCAACTCCATGCTTGTAACGTGGGTTGTCGCCGGGGGTCTGGTCGTAGGCGCGCAAACGGCGACGCGTAACATCAGGCCGGTCCCTTCCGGCGCACAGAATTTTTGGGAATGGCTGGTCGAAAGCCTCTACAATTTTCTCGAAGGGATGATCGGAAGTCAGCTGGTTAAAAAAACGTTTTGGTTCTTCGCGACGATTTTCATTTTCATCTTGTTCTTGAACTGGTTTGGGCTTCTTCCCGGCGTCGGCACAATCGGCTGGGGTCATCACGATTCGGTCACGGGGGCTTTTCGCGTTGACCGGCCGCTCCTGCGCGGCGCGAATGCGGACCTGAACCTCACGTTCGCGATGGCCTGCGTCTTCTTCGCTTGCTGGATGGTTTGGGCCGTGCAAGCCAATGGTGTCGGTGGTGTTCTCGTTCATCTCTTCGGGCCGAAGGGAGAGACCACGGGCTTCTTGAGACTATTGATGATCGTAATCTTTTTTGCCGTGGGCTGGCTCGAAGTCGTCTCGATTTTGTTCCGGCCGATTTCGCTTAGCTTCCGTTTATTCGGCAACATTTATGCAGGTGAGACAATGCTGGAGTCGATGAGCAACGTCGTTCCGTCGCTCGCCTGGCTGATCCCGATCCCGTTTTATTTTCTCGAACTGCTCGTGGGATTTGTGCAGGCGCTCGTCTTTATGCTTTTAACAGCAGTCTTTACGCTGCTCATCGCGCAACATGAGCCGGCGCACGGAACCGCGCCTCATTAGACAATTTCAGTGGCTATGACCGTGGTTCCCGCGGAGGCCGTTGAAGCAACCAACCAACAAAACATATGACATTACCAATATTGGCGGAAATAAACGGAAGCATTCACGTCGGTCTGGCAGCGCTCGGCGCGGCCATTGGCGTCGGTCTCATCGGCATGGGAGCCTCTTCGGCCGTGGGCCGTAACCCAGGCGCGGCGACTCCGATTCTTGTGCAGGCGATTCTGGCGATCGCGCTCGCCGAAGCGATCGTGTTTTACGCCTTGTTCCTCGTGAAGTAGCTCGCGACGCGGTCCTACGCGTCAAATATTTATGAACATTGCGATTCTTGCTGCGGGCGGACTGGGAGAGATGGTGCGTGAAACCGGAGAGACCTTCGGTTTCAACGCCTGGATTTTTCTCTCCCAGGTCATCAGCTTCGTCATCGTCGCGCTCATTCTCAGGCGGTTCGCCTACAAGCCGATTCTCGCCGTCCTGGAAGAACGCCGGCAGCGGATCGCGGAGGGTTTGCTCAACGCGGAGAAGATCAAACAGCAGCTGGCCGAAGCCGAGCAGCGGCACGCCGACATCCTGGCCGAGGCGAACGCGCAGGCTCAGAAGATGATCGAGGAAGCGCGCGCCAGCAGTGCTAACCTGACCGAGCGCAAACAGCAGGAGGCGATCGGTATGGCCGAACAAATCGTGGCAAAGGCGCGCGAGGCGAGCGCGATCGAGCACGAGCGCACCATGACCGAACTCAGGCGTGAGCTGGGTCGGCTGGTTGTCGACACGACAGCGAAGGTAACGGGAAAAGTTCTCACGTCGGATGACCAGCATCGCCTGCAGGAGGAAGCGGCGCGAGAGATTGCTACCTAAGTTCCGCCGCGCCGCCGCCCGATGAAAATTAACAAGGAAATACGACGGGCTTCGCGGGAATTACTCCGTACAAGTTTTGCGCACGGCCGCCTCGACCGGGGCCGAATCGGCTCGCTTGTGCAGTTGGTGATCGATAAGAAGCCGCGGAATTATATCGCGATTCTGGAGAACTATAAGCGGCTCGTCCGGCTCGAAGTGGAAAAACGTCACGCCCGAATTGAAAGCGCGGAAGCACTCACTCCCGAAACGTCGTCAGAAATAGAATCGAACTTAAAGCGCAAATACGGGGACGACATCACGACGGAGTTTCTCGTCACACCCGAAGTCATCGGTGGAATGCGTATCCGCGTCGGCAGCGACGTGTGGGATGGCACGGTGCGGAACCGGCTCGAGCGTCTTCAACAACAACTTTAACCCAAACAGGAGCGCGAGCCTCGGGCTTGCGAATGGACCCAACGCGCGAGCGGTACGCTGGCGCCCCATCAATATGAGCAGCATACTCGAAGAGATCGAAACAGAGATCGCGGAGCTAAAAACCTCCACGACAAAAAGCAACGTCGGCATCGTCCGCGAGACCGGGGATGGTGTCGCGCGCATCGAGGGCCTCAGCGACGTCATGTTGAACGAGATGATTGAATTCTCGAGCGGCGTTTTCGGTCTGGCCCTGAACCTCGAAGAAACGGAGGTCGGTGCCATCCTGCTCGGCGACACCACGCTCGTGATGGAAGGCGACGAAGCGAAAACCACCGGCAAGCTTTTGCAGGTTCCGGTGGGCAAAGGACTCCTCGGCCGCGTCGTGAACACTCTCGGACAGCCGCTCGATGGCAAAGGCCCAATCAAAGCTGAAGCCGCGTATCCGCTCGAGAAAATCGCGCCCGGTGTGATCAAGCGTAAGAGCGTGAACCAACCGGTCCAGACCGGTATCATGGCGATTGACGCGATGGTGCCGATCGGCCGCGGTCAGCGGGAACTGATCATCGGCGACCGCGCCACCGGCAAATCGACGATTGCCGTCGATACAATCATCAGCCAGGCACGTTTAAACCGAGCCGCGGAGGAAGGCCGACTGCAAGATCATCGTCCGCTCTACTGTATCTACGTGGCCATCGGGCAGAAGAGCTCCAACGTGGCGCGCACCCTGGTCGTTCTCGAAAAAGAGGGGGCGATGCCTTACACGACTTTGATTTCCGCGCCCGCTTCCGATACCGCGACGAACCAGTACCTCGCCCCCTTCGCCGGGGCCGCGATGGGCGAGTGGTTCATGGATCACGGAATGGACGCGCTTATTATATATGACGACTTGTCTAAGCACGCGGTCGCGTATCGTCAGGTTTCGCTTGTGCTGAAACGCCCTTCCGGACGGGAGGCCTATCCTGGAGATGTGTTTTATCTGCATTCGCGTCTTCTCGAACGCAGCGCCCGTGTCACGGACGAAGCCGGCGGCGGTTCACTCACCGCGTTGCCCATCATCGAAACACAAGCCGGCGACGTCTCGGCCTACATTCCGACCAACGTGATCTCAATCACGGACGGTCAGATTTATCTGGAGACCGACTTGTTCTATCAAGGCGTCCGGCCGGCGATCTCGGTTGGTCTATCTGTCAGTCGTGTCGGCTCGGCCGCGCAGATCAAGGCGATAAAACAGGTGGCCGGGAAAATCAAGCTCGACCTCGCGCAGTTCCGCGAGCTGGCAGCGTTTGCGCAATTCGGTTCCGATCTTGATGCGGCAACCAAGGCGCGGCTCGATCGTGGCCAACGGATCGTCGAGCTGTTCAAACAAGTGCAATACAATCCGATTCCGGTCGAAGAACAGGTAGCCGTGCTTTGGGCGATGCAGAACGGCTACCTCGATGCCGTGCCGGTCGAGCGAGTCAAGGATTACCAGGTCAAGCTGCAGGATTACCTGCGCACACGAAAGGAGGACATCCTCGCCGCGATCGTGACCAAGAAGGCGATCGATAAAGATCTTGAGACGCAACTCGCGGCTGCGCTCGACGAATTCAAATCCAGCAATCCGGTTTCGCAACCGTCATCCTGAGCGAAGGGAAACGAAGTCGAAGGATCCCGTATTTTTGCGGAATAGCTTTACTACAGGATTCGTCCGGTCACATAACCACTTAGAATGGCTAACACCCAGGACATCCGCCGCCGGATCAAGTCGATCCGTAACACGGCGCAAATCACCAAAGCGATGCAGATGGTCGCCGCCTCGAAAATGCGTAAAGCGCAGGTTCATGCGCTTGCAGGTCGACCCTATGCCGGCTTGATGAATAAGGTCCTGGTTTCATTGCAAGCGCGGACCGACGCGAAGTTGCATCCGCTCCTGCAAGTCCGGCCGGTGCAGAAGGAACTCGTCATCGTGATTAGCACGGACAAGGGACTGGCGGGTGCGTTGAATACGAATCTGCTTCGCGAAGCGGCCAACTTCGACGCGGCGAAGACGGTTTACATCGTCGCGGGCCGCAAAGCGCGGCAGTTTCTCGCACGGACCCGGCGGGAAATCCTGGCCGACTTCGAGCTGAAAGATGCCCCGAGCTTTCTCGAAACCAAACCGATTGCGCAATTCGCGACGGAAAAGTTTCTCAGCGGCGAAGTCGATAAAGTTTCGGTGCTCTACACGCACTTCATCAACACAATCAATCAGAAACCGGTCGTGCGGACTTTGCTTCCGATCACGAACTTTGAGGTGCCACAGCACAACGAACAAACTCAGGCCGCAAACGGGACCGACCCGCTGATCGGATATCTTTTTGAACCGGGCCCGGAAGCCGTGCTCGATGTGATGTTACCCTATTACCTGCATTATCAGGTTTTTCAGGTGATCCTCGATGCGCGAGCCTCGGAACACAGCGCGCGCATGGTCGCAATGAAAAATGCGACCGACAACGCGAAACAGTTCATCAAGGATTTGACGCTCGAATACAACAAGATGCGTCAGGCCAGCATCACCACCGAGCTGCTCGAAATCTCGACCGCACAAATGGCGGTCAGCGGATAACAATATTTATGAATAAAGGAAATATCGTGCAGGTCATCGGTCCGGTCGTGGACGTGGAATTCGCTAACACCAGTTCGCTCCCGCGCATTTATAATGCGCTCGAGATCGATTATGAGGTCAACGGCAACCCGACGAAACTGACGCTCGAAGTGCAACAGCACCTCGGCGAAAACTGGGTGCGCTCGATCGCGATGTCGTCCACCGAAGGCTTGAAGCGTGGGATGGCGGTCAACGATATGGGCAGCCCGATCACCGTCCCGGTTGGAGAAGGGACACTCGGTCGCGTCTTCAACGTCACGGGCGATCCAGTCGATAATCGAGGCCCTGTCAGCTACACAAAGCGTTACCCGATTCATCGCAAAGCCCCCGAGCTGACTGATCAGGACACCGGCGCCACGATTCTTGAAACCGGGATCAAAGTCATCGACTTGATCTGCCCCTTCACCAAGGGCGGGAAAGTTGGCGCTTTCGGTGGCGCAGGCGTGGGCAAGACGGTCGTTATTCTCGAGCTGATCAACAACATCGCCAAAGGCCACGGCGGATTCTCGGTTTTTGCCGGCGTGGGCGAGCGGACCCGTGAAGGCAATGATCTCTACACCGAGATGAGCGAGGCGGGCGTTATCGATCAGAAGGATTTGAGCAAATCGAAGGTCGCGCTTGTTTACGGCCAGATGAACGAGCCGCCCGGCGCGCGTCTGCGCGTCGCGCTTTCCGCTCTCGCCATGACGGAATATTTCCGCGACGAACTCAACCAGGACGTTCTGCTGTTTATCGACAATATTTTCCGATTTTCCCAGGCGGGCTCAGAAGTCTCGGCGTTGCTCGGGCGCACGCCGTCGGCGGTCGGTTACCAGCCGACCCTCGCGGCCGAAATGGGCGATCTGCAGGAGCGCATCACCTCGACCAAGAAAGGCTCTATCACGTCGGTGCAGGCGGTGTATGTGCCCGCGGATGATCTAACCGATCCGGCACCCGCAAACACTTTCGCGCATTTGGATTCGACCATCGTGCTCGAGCGATCGATTGCGGAGCTTGGCATTTATCCGGCAGTCGATCCGCTCGCTTCGACTTCGAAATCTCTCGCGCCGGAAGTCGTCGGGGAAGAACACTACGCTGTCGCGCGCGGCGTGCAGAAAGTGCTGCAACGCTATCGAGATCTTCAGGACATCATCGCCATTCTCGGAATGGACGAGTTGAGTCCCGACGACAAACTGTCCGTTCTACGCGCACGGAAAATTCAGCGGTTCCTCAGCCAGCCTTTCCACGTGGCCGAAGTTTTTACCGGCACAAAAGGCGAATACGTCTCGATCACGGAGACAGTGCGCGGCTTCAAAGAGATTCTTGATGGAAAACATGATGAAGTTCCGGAGCAAAACTTCTACATGAAGGGCGGGATCGATATGATCAAAGAGGCGTAACGAACAGTGCCGACGATAAAATGACTTGCGTGGCCTTCCTTTTGTCATCTCCCGCGAAGTCGAGAGATCCCGTAGCCGGACTGCCCGGTCCCATCGCGGGATTCCTCGACTTCGCGACGCTGCGCTCGGAATGACAAGCAAGAAATAGCACATGGCAACTCTTCGACTTGAGATTGTCACTCCGGAGGCGACCGCCTACGCGGAAGATGTCGAGATGGTAACGCTGCCCGGAACCGAGGGTGAGCTGGGTGTTTATCCGAATCACGCCGCGCTTTTGACGACGCTGAAACCGGGTGAGTTGCGCGTCCTGAAGGATGGACGCGAAAGTTTTCTTGCCGTCGGGGAAGGCTTTGTCGAAATCACCGGAACAGGGGTTTCGGTTTTAACCGACATGGCTCTTGAACCGGAGAAGATCGACGTAACCGCCGCGGAAGCCGCGGTCGCACGCGCGCAAGCTGCCATGCAGGAAGATCATGGCGAAGATGTCGCTGCGATCCAGGCATCGCTGCAGAAAGCTCTCGCGCAGTTACACGTCAAGCGCCGCCGCCACCCGTAAAGAGCTTGCGCGCTGGCGCGCTTCATCACGTTGCAAACGCCCGATGAGCTCGGAATTATTGCCGGGAGCGGCGCGTACCCGCTGCTCCTCGCCGATGCGGCTCGGAAAGCCGGGACGAAACGAATTGTAGTCGCTGCGTTCACGGGCGAAACCGATTCAAAGCTCGAGACCAGGGTCGAGGAAATCCAATGGATGCGCGTGGGTCAACTCGGCCGGTTGCTCGCCTTCTTCCGCGGCACCGGCGTCCGTCGCGCGATGATGGCTGGCCAAATCGCGCCGAAAAATCTCTTCGATCTGCGACCCGACTGGAAAGCGTTGCTGCTGCTCGCGCGGCTTGAGCGCCGCAACGCTGAATCCATTTTCGGAGCGATCGCAAACGAGCTTGCGCTAATGGGCGTTGAACTGCTCCCGGCGTTTACATTTCTGGAGGAATTTGTCGCGCGCGCAGGTATTATCGCCGGGCGGCGGCTCGGGAGGCGTGAAGAAGGCGATGTAGCTTTCGGCATCGAGATGGCGAAGGAGGTGGGCCGCCTCGATATTGGGCAAACGGTGATAGTTAAGAACGGCACTGTTCTCGCGGTGGAAGCGTTCGAGGGGACAAACGACGCTGTGAAACGCGGCGGAGCGCTCGGCCGAAAAGGTGCGGTCATGGTGAAGGTCGCGAAATCCAACCAGGATCCACGATTCGATTTACCGGTGATCGGGGTGGAGACGGTTCGAATTGCCGCAGAAGCGAACGTGCGGGTAATAGCAGTTGAGGCCGGTCGCACAATGCTGCTCGAGAAGGAGGAACTCATTGCTTCCGCTACGCGCCTAAACGTTTCAATCGTCGCGTACTGAGCGTCTCGGGCGGTGTCGCTCCAAGCACAGCTGCTGGTTGTTGAACCACTTTTTCTGCCGATTGGGGAAGGGGCACCCTCCACGTCTTTAAGAGAAATTGAGTGGGGGGTTCCGGAAGAGCTTCGATGTGTCGCGCGACGCGAGCCGAACTGTCCGTCGACGTTGCCGAACGCGGTCGAAGTCTCGAACTGTCGCTAAATCTCTCAGCGTCAGAGAATTCAAAGCCGATACAAGCGAATGCAAACAACCGATTCTCGCATCCCCCGCATCGGCCCGACGGCGTCCGAAGTTCGCCGTTGCAAATACTCGCTCAGCAATCGAAAATCCGAGCTTCGGGGGTCTTAGCTCAGTTGGTAGAGCGCCTCAATGGCATTGAGGAGGTCAGGGGTTCGAATCCCCTAGGCTCCAGAACCTTGCGCGGAATCGTGGAAGCGACCCTTGACATGTTGGCGCGTGCGGCTGGTGGAAATTTCGAATTTGACCTGACTTCTTCTTGTCGCACCAAGGGGAAGATAATTCATCGGACCCAAGCTTCACTCCTTACCGCTTTCAACCAGCAAATAGCCGCACGTCTCTTGAGTTGGCGGTAAGTCGCATGGGTCTCGGTGTGCCTGTGACGACGCTAACTCAATTGTCTCGAATGAGTTACGACGGAAGACGGGCGCCCAGATGTTCTATCTTAAAAAGGAGGTTCGAGCAAGAGCGGAACTCGTTCTTCTCGTTTTACCCAAAGGAACTCCCCAAGGTTAGACGCCAAGGCAGAAAAAAATCTGGTCGGCATAAGATTTGTTGTTGACCCTGAGAATCAGTTATGACAATTATGGAAAACATCAGAGCTAACCAGGCAGACGGTTGTCGCAGTGGCCAACTCTGAGCAATCAAAACATCGTTCAAAGGGAAAAAAGGAAATGAGCAAAGCTACTTTTAACATCGCGGCGATCGTCGCTGCAGGATTAGGTTTAACCGCCACGGCCCAGGCGACTGTTGTCGACCTCACCGGCAGCAACGACAGCGGCACTATCGCCGGTGCGCAATTTGTTTACACAGCGCAGCAGCCGACAGGCACCGGAGTCATTGACCCGTTTCTGCGTCTGCAGGCCACCCCGACGGAGCAGGGCTACAACACTTCGGCTGCGACTCCCCAAGGTCCTTTCGATGACAAGGCCGGCATTTGGACGCACGATATTCAGCTGTCCGATCTCCAGGCGAGCACGGTCAGCTTGAACGGAACGCAGTATTTCAAACTGCTTCTGGATGTAAACGAGCCGAATTCAGCGTCACTGATTTCGCTCGATAAGCTTCAGATCTATACCTCTCCGACCGCCAGCCAGACCACGACGAACGTCAGCTCGCTCGGAGTCCTCCGTTACGATCTGGATTCGGCCGGCGACAGCTACGTCTTAATCGATGCGGCGCGCAATCACGGCAGCGGCTCAGGCGACATCTACGCTTACATCCCAGTTGCGAATTTCGCCGGCGCCTCGTCCAGCGACTATGTTTATCTCTTCTCGCGCTTTGGCGATCAAGAGGCTGCGGACGCGACTTCAGCGGGCGGGTTCGAGGAATGGTCGATCGTGAAAAACGTGACCCCGGTTCCGGAAATGAGCGCTCTGTTCCCTATCGTAGGCCTGATGGCGGCGGTGTTGAGCACAAACGTTCTGCGCCGTCGCCGGATGGCTCGGATGGCAATTCCGGTGCGGATTAGCTAGAGTTGGTTTGCTTTCAGTTTCATCTCATTGTTTGGGCGGAGGCGACAGAGGTTCTGTCGCCTCCGTTTCTTTTTAGAAGTGGTTGCAAAAGCGGGAAATGCCCTCACCCCAACCCTTTCCCGAGGGGAGAGGTGGTCCCTTCTCCCTGAGGGAGAAGGTAAGGATGCGGGGATTGTTGTCCCGTCGAATGGACCAGTTTTACTTGAAACCGCTTATAGGCTGCCGCTGGGGAGGTTAGCTCCCTGAAGCTCATGCGGGAAACTTGCGATGCCTGATGCGGTAAGTGAGAAAACATTCCGCGCCGACAACTCGCATCGTGACTAACGAGCAGTGTACGGACGCGGGCAGAACTTCCAAGGAGGTTCCCAGCAGATTTGGGGCGCTTTTTCCGCCGAAGAGAAATGGAGTCACGGTCAGGTTTAACTGATCGACGCAATCTGCCAGCAGCAAAGACTTGAAGAGCTTTGCACCTCCTTCACACGCGAGAGAGCGCACTTTGTACTCGGTGCGTAACTGCTTTAGCATCCACGGCAAATCAACAGATCCACTCTCACTCAGGTGCAGGGTCGCTTTTGCTCGCAGCTCTTTTTGCAGGCGCCGCGGCATGCGCGTCGTTGAGAAAATGACAATCGGTGAAATGTCGGTTTGGAAAATGTTGAGTGAGGAATCGATGCCTCCCGCGTTTGAGACAATCACCCGGAGCGGCGAGAGTGACTGCCCTCTCGCCAGTCGCTTCTCGCGCAGCTCGCCCTTCGGCAAACCGAGGCGGACATTATCGTACTTCAGGGTGCTGTGGCCGATCAGGACCGCATCAGCCAGCGCGCGTTGCCGAAGAAGGTGCATCTTGTCCTCGCGCGAAGTGAAGTCGACCGGAGTATATTCGCGCGTTGTAATCTTGCCATCCGCGGTCATGGCAAATGTGGCCGCGACGTACGGTCGCTGAGAGCGCGGCAGAGGGGACGTTAAAGCGGCTGTCGGTTTCGCGACTGTCATTGCGGACGCGCCCGAACGGTTATTTTTTCTCGCCGACTTCATGCTCGAGCAGAGCGACTTCCTCGCGCATCTCGCGAAGTCTCACATGGCGCGTTGCCCCGCTCGGTCGGTAGAAAAAATAAACGATCCCGCCCGGTAGACAGCATAAGAGGATGATCGCGAAACTGGTTAACCCGATCAGTCTGGCCGCGGCGGGCGGGATGCCGCAGAGATTGTATAACATGACCTGGAGGACGAATTCGCGTGTTCCCACTCCCGCGAAGCTGATCGGCAGCGACGAAATAGTTCGCTCGATTGGCATAATCGAAAAGAAATCGATCAGTCCCACGCGCGCACTCTCTTTGAACGCATGAGCCACGCAGAGGAAGGTGGCAAAGGTGCCCAGGTGAGCCACCAACGACGCGGTGAACGCCGCGAACGTCGCCCGCCAATGGCGGGCATAAAGATGATAAGCCGCCGAAACTTCGATCAGCTTCTCGCGGCCGGGAAACCGGTTTGGGAGTAAATGCAGCAGGTTGAATCCGCTGACAACGAACGTAGTCACCACAAAAAGGACAGAACTTCCGAAGACCGCCAAAACTATCCAGACGTAGAAGCGCGGATCGTGCAGCGGATTTGCATCGAGCCGCGCGCCGGTCTCGCGCGTCAGCCAGCTGTAGCGCAGGAAAATGAGCGTACCGGTGATAACGATGAGCGCGATAAGCCCGATCATTCGGTCGAAGAGAACGGCGAGAAGCGCTCCTGGTTTTTTGTCAGGGGTCTCCTTCCAAAGCAGATAGGTTTTTACAATGTCGCCACCCGTCCCGCCGGGGAGGAATTGGTTGTAGAACATGCCGATTAGGAACAACCCGGTAACTCGCGGTACGCTCAGCCTGATGCCTTGTACTTTCAGCAAAATGTTCCACCGCAGGGCGGCCGCAATCTCGACGATGATGTAAGCGAAGATTCCACCCAGCACCCATCGATAATCGGCGGCGCGTAGCGCAAATCCCATCGCGGCTCGGGTCGCGCGATCATGGAAAACCCAAAAGAGAAGGCCTCCAGTGACGGCGAGCTGGAGCAGTGTGAGCAGGATTTTCTTCATTCTCCGAAGTGATCCTTCCAGCACACGACCGAGCGGCGAATTTCCTCTGCTGTTTTCCGCGGACTCATTTCCCAGACAAATAAGCAGTTCGGCGGAAGTAGCGGAACAAGTTTCTCGAAATCCACCTGGCCCGCGAAGGGAGGCTGATGATCCTGCGCGGGCCAGATGCAGTCCTGCAGATGACAACCGAACGCGCGGGCGCCGATTTCGCGCAGCCATTCTTCGTGATCCACGAATCCCAGATTTTCTTTGATCTGGATATGACCCATGTCATGCCAGTAGCCCAACTGCGGCGAGTTCAACTCATCCAGTAGCGGAAGTAATTCGCGTTCGCTCGGAATCTCTTCGTAACCGCGCCGGCCTTCCACTCCCAGCCGCACATCTCTGCTCGCCGCATATTCCGCGATCACCTTCAGGGAATCTTTCACGCGCGCGAGATAAGGAGGCGCCGCGGCTTCGCGTTTCTTTACGGCCTTAAGTTTTTCTCTCACGTATTGGCGGGAAAGCAGCTTGCCGGCCTTGATCAACGTTATCAGCTCATCCGTGATGGGATTCATGCGCACTTCGCCGCAATGCAGCACGACAAAGGGCGCACCCAGACGCTGTGCGAAGTCGATCGTCTGGAACGTTTGTTTCACCGCCCGTTCCCGTTCGCGTTCGTAGGGTGCCGAGAATTTGTAGCAGTCGGGCGACGCCTGCATCACCTCGACCGGCAGTGGACAAAAGTTATGCAGGCTGCTGAAGCGGATTTCGCCTGCCTCGAACATTTTGTGGATGCCCGGCATGAGGGAAATTCGAATCCCATGGCCGAGCTCGACCTGATCAAAACCAAGCTCTCCTTTGATTTCGCGCAGCATTTCGTCGCCTGCGCTGTGCCGGCCGGAATTCCAGCAGGTGGAAAACGCGATCATCCGCGCAATATCAAGCGACAGAAGCCGGTGCGGCTTCGGCTTCCTCGATTGGCGCGAGGGGTGGCGCGGTGACGGTGCGGCCGGCTGCGTTCAGAACGAATACCGCGCCTGCGCCAAAACAAAGGGAGGAGATCATCAGCGCCGTGCGCATGCCGATCAAGTCCGACAACCCTGTGGTGAGCAGACCAGCGATTGGCATCAGGCCGAAGAAGCTCAGGCCGAAGACCGCGGAGATGCGCCCGCGTAAATGGGCCGGGGCGCGTTCCTGCACGATCGTCCCCGCGAGGCCGAAGTTGAGAGAAAGGCCGATAGCGAGCGTTCCCATCGCGATAGCTGTGAGCAGGAAATTCGATACCTGCGACATACAAAACAATCCGAGTGCTACCACTAAGACCGCAACGGTCATGAAACGGAACCGATTCTTCCGGGCGACGCTCAGCAGGCCGAGCGACCCGGTAAGGGAGCCAATGCCTGACACCGCCATTAACAGGCCCATTCGATCCGGCCCGAGGTGTAAAATGTTACGGACATACAGTGGCAGCATGACGGACAGAAATGGGAAAACGAAAATTGTCGTAAGGGCGATGAGCGCAATCATCGCAAGAATCGTGCGATCAGAGCGGACATAGCGCAGTCCTTCTTTGAAGCCGCTGCGACGTTGCTCTTCTTCTTCCGCAGTCCCGGGCTGCCGCGGCGGCAATGAGATCAGGGCAATGATCAACGCGAAGAATGAGACGGCATTGGCGAAAAAAGCCGAGGCTGCGCCAATCCAGCTCACGAGCAATCCCGCCAGGGACGGACCGACCAGGCGCGATCCGTGAAAAACAGACCGGTCCAGGGCGACTGCCGCGGCGATTTGTTCGCGCTCCACCAATTCCGGAACGAGCGCTGAGAGGGCCGGCATTTCAAACGCGATGCAAACCCCGAGGCACGCCGCCAGGATCACGACATGCCAGACATGAATGCGGCCGGTCATGACCAGGATGCCGAGAATCACTGCGAGGATCGTCTGGACGATTTGCGTCGCGATCAAAATCATTCGTTTGTCGTGTCGATCAGCCGCGGAGCCGCCGACCATGGTGAGCGCGAGAGTCGGGATGCCGGCGGCGAAGTTCACCATGCCAAGCAGAATCGCTTTGTCCGTAAGCGAGCTCATTACCCACGCTTGTGCCATCACCTGCATCCACGTGCCGGTGTCAGAAATCGCGGAGCCGATTATGTAGCGGCGGAACGGGCCGGGACGCAACAGCGCCAAAGCCGATCGACCGAATGGTTTGACCTGTTCCGCCATGGGGGAGACAGATACGTTGTGACCGTGACCGCCGCAATGTTCAGGTGCGGGTCCGGCAGCTGAGCGCGTTTACCTCATGCTCTGCGCGGCCTGCGCCTCGCCTTGAGGGACCTGCCAGAAAATCGCGTCGATCTGCCACTCTCCTCCGGCTTCGCCGACCAGGATCATGAACCTCACCGGCTTCGCTTCGCTGGTTCCATTTGCGGTCATCCAGCCTTCCGAAATCAGCAGGTGGGAAATTTGTACCAGCAACGAAGATCGCCATTCGCTTTTCCTATCGACAGCGATTCGCCAACTCGCAGGTAGGCATCCTGCATCATGTAGCTCAGCCCTCCGCGCCCGTATCGTTTCATGAACCCGTCGGTGACGTGAGAAAAGAAAAATTGCACATCGTGCTCACGAAATATGCGGACGAGCGCGATCGGCGAATTCGTGCGCCGCGATTTCCATGTTTTTCCGGAAACGAGAGAGAACGGCGGTCGCGGCTGCGAGGCTCGCCAGAGTTAGCAGGCAGATAATGGCAATCGCAATCGATTCCAGCCAGCGCACCTGCTCGCGTTGTCGCTGCGCAAAAAGTAAACAGACGGCGCAAAGCCAATGTAGGCAACGGAAGCAAACCCGAACGCGCCGCTTAGCATCTCGGCCGGAACTTCATCGCGCAGTCCCCAAATCAGAAGCGCAAACCCAAAGAGTGCGGAGAAAGCGCAACCGACCCATCGAACCCAATGAAGGCCGATCCAAATGAAATAGAACTGCAGCCACCAAATCACCATAAAGATGGCCATAATCAGTAACCGCTCGACGTTGCCGGTGAGTACTTTGCCCGCGAGGACGAGGGCGTGATTGATGAACATAAACGCGCCAAAAGTAATAAGGGCGAGGCGTCCGCGGCGCCACGGCTCGGTATCTCCGACGACTTCCCGCCAAAGTGGTTCCGGTTCCCGCGTCTTCATCGATCTCTCGATGTAGCAGGGTCGCTGTTTCGCGTGAAGATGGAAGGCCGGTTGCCGCCGGTGCGACGATCATTATTTTGACCCATGCGACCAGACAAGTTCACGCAGAAAACACAGGAAGCATTCCAGGCGGCCCAGGACCTGGCGGCGCGTTCCAATCACCCTGAAATTGCGAATGAGCATTTTTTTTCCGCGCTGCTCGATCAAAGCGACGGCGTGACTCGGCCCCTCTTGGAAAAGGTCGGCGTGGCGCCGGAGGCTCTGCGCGATCGGCTGCGGAAGGAGCTCGATCGCCGGCCGCGAGTGCAGGGCGGAAATTCCGACGTCCGGCTGGGCAATGAGCTGCGGGCGACGCTCGAGGCGGCAGAGCGCGAGATGGGGACGTTGAAAGACGAATTTCTGAGCGCGGAACATTATCTCCTCGCGCTCAGCGGGGAAAACGTGCCCGCGGCCAAAGCGATGAAGGCCTTTGGTGTTTCCCGCGAGACGCTGATGCAGGCGCTTCAGCAAGTGCGCGGATCGCAGCGGGTCACCGACCAAAATCCGGAAGGCAAATACCAGACCCTTGAGAAGTATGGCCGCGATCTCACGGAACAGGCCCGTCGCGGAAAAATCGATCCCGTGATTGGCCGCGACGATGAGATTCGTCGCGTTATGCAAGTTCTCTCACGGCGCACCAAGAACAATCCGGTTTTGATCGGTGAGCCTGGTGTGGGAAAAACGGCTATCGTCGAAGGACTCGCGCGCAGGATTATCAGTGGCGACGTCCCGGAATCGTTAAAAAGGAAACGTCTCATCGCCATGGACATCGGGGCGATGGTCGCCGGAGCGAAGTTTCGCGGTGAATTCGAAGATCGTCTCAAAGCGTTCTTGAAGGAAGTCACCGATTCGCAGGGACAGGTCATCCTCTTCATTGACGAACTGCACACGATCGTGGGCGCCGGCGCGGCCGAGGGATCGGTTGACGCCTCTAATCTGCTAAAGCCGCAACTGGCCCGCGGCGAACTGCGCACGATCGGCGCGACGACGCTGGACGAGTATCGCAAATACATCGAGAAGGACGCGGCTCTCGAGCGCCGCTTTCAGCCTGTAAAGGTGGACGAGCCGTCGGTCGAAGACACGATTGCGATTCTGCGCGGGCTGAAAGAGCGGTATGAGGTGCACCACGGTGTGCGCATTCAAGATGCCGCCCTCGTCGCGGCGGCGGTCCTTTCGCACCGTTACATCAGCGATCGTTTTCTGCCCGATAAAGCGGTCGATCTGATCGATGAAGCGGCTTCACGTCTGAAGATTGAGCTCGATTCGATGCCGACTGAAATCGACGTGATCGAGCGCGAAGTGATGCAGTTGGAGATGGAACGCCAGGCGCTGAAGAAAGAAAAAGATCCGGCGAGCAAAGAGCGGCTGGCGAAGCTCGAAAAAGAGCTGGCGAATTTGAAAGAACAAAGCGCGACGCTGAAGGCGCAGTGGCAGAATGAAAAAGGGGAAATCGACAAGTCCCGCAAGTTGCAGGAGGAACTCGAATCGCTCCGCACCCAGCTCGAACAGGCGCAGCGCCGCGGCGAATTAGCTCGCGCCAGCGAAATCCAGTACGGCCGAATGCCGGAACTGACGATGCAGTTGAACGAGCACAACGCGAAGCTCGGCCAGCTTCAGCGAAATGGGCAGATGCTGAAGGAAGAAGTCACGGAAGAAGACATCGCGCGGGTTGTGTCGAGTTGGACGCACATCCCTGTCTCGCGCTTGCAGGAAGGCGAACGCGCGAAGCTGGTGCGCCTGGAGCAGCATTTGCATGAGCGCGTCGTGGGCCAGGATGAGGCGGTGCAAGCCGTGGCGAATGCGGTGCGCCGTGCACGCGCCGGGTTGCAGGATGAAAACCGGCCGATTGGCTCGTTCATTTTTCTCGGCCCTACCGGTGTTGGGAAAACGGAGCTGTCGCGCGCTCTGGCCGAGTTTTTGTTCGACGACGAAAATGCCATGATCCGCATCGACATGAGCGAGTACATGGAGAAGCACGCGGTTGCGCGGCTGATCGGCGCGCCTCCCGGCTACATCGGCTACGAGGAAGGCGGGCAGCTCAGCGAAACTGTCCGGCGCAAGCCGTATTCGGTGATCCTTTTTGACGAAATCGAGAAAGCGCACAGCGACGTTTTCAACGTGCTGCTCCAGGTGCTCGATGACGGACGGATTACCGACGGGCAGGGGAGGACGGTCGACTTTAAAAACACCGTCATCATTATGACGTCGAATATCGGCAGCCAGTTCATAACGGACGAAAATTCGAGCGAAACACGAACGCGCCTCGTGACAGAGGCCTTGCGTCACCATTTCCGCCCGGAGTTTCTCAACCGGGTCGACGAGATCATCATATTTGATCGGCTGAGCGACGAAAACTTGAAGCAGATCGTGGACATTCAGCTGCAGAGGCTCGTGAGACGACTCGAGAAGCAGAAAATCACACTTGAGCTGACTGAGTCGGCGAAGGCATTCATCGCACAGGCCGGTTCCGATCCGACCTACGGCGCGAGGCCACTCAAGCGCGCGATCCAGAAAGAGATCCTCGATCCGCTTAGCCTCGATCTTCTGGAAGGCAAATTCCGAGAAGGCGAATCAATCCGCGTGGACGCGGATGGCACAAAGCTCAAGTTCGCGGCCTCATAGCAGCCGCTGCGTTCGGCTTAGCCTGCGGCGAACGACTAATATCTCAGCACCGCAGCCGAGACAGCACCTTAAGGGTCGAAGCAATTGCTGGATTCTTGGTTCCTATTTTCGATTTTTATTGATCCACAGATTCCCTCGGTTCCGATTACACAGATTTTCGGAGGGAATTAGGGCGCAGAAAATCTGTGCAATCTGTGGATAATTTCTTCTCATGCGAGAGAATGAATTGCGCGATGTGTCGCGGCCTGATTGAACGCCGAACGGGTGTTCGTGTCTCAATAAGACATGATCAAACCAACACTGTTTGCGCTAGTGGCCATCGGAATGTTCTCAGCCGCTTCCGTCTTCGCGAGCGACAAGGCTTGCTGCGCGAAGCAGGCATCCAATCACGAGAAGGCGGACTGCGTAAGCTTCGCAAATCTCAACATCACGGCGGAGCAAAAAACGAAACTCGAGGGATGGCGGGCGGACTGTATGAAGGCTGGTTGCACAGAAGAAAGTAATCGCCAATTCCTGAAGCAGGCGAAAAGCATTCTTTCGAAAGAACAGTTTGCGCAGGTCAAAGCGCAGTGCGGCAAGTCGATGGAGAAGCGGCAGAGCTAACGGTCCTCGCTACTGAATTCAATTGCGCGAGCGAAGGAGGAGACTCATTCGCTCGTTTTGCGTTTGGCGGGGACCCGGGATTCACGCGCGAGTCGACGCACATCCCGGAACACCGATCCCTGCCGCATTCGCTTCAGCGCACGATCTTCTCCAGCAGATCAGCCAGACGCCAGCCGGCTTTGTGCAGCTCTTCGCGCACCACCTGCGCACTCCACTCGCGGTACGAGATGCCGTTGGCCGTCGGCTTCTCGTCAACAAAGCCGGCTGCAACGACGCGGTCTTCCTCCTGCTTCGGCCCGATGTTTCTAAACTGCAGCCGCTCGTAGGCTTCGCGCGCTATCGGTAAAACCTCGTTCGCCCAGGCTTCCGCGAAATCTTTCGGCGCGACATTCCCCGCCAGTCGCCATTGGCGCGGTTCTTCCGCGGCCAGGCGCCGGACGAGGTCCGCTTTTGCGGCACGAGTTTTCGCCCGCCGTTCCTCTTTCGACAGGTCATCGGGAAACTGCGGCAAATTTGCGATCACCGAGTTGTTGTCCCAAAAGCCGTGCAACTTGACGCGGCGCGGCACTCCCGGATCGACGCCTGCACCGGACAGCTCCAATTGCAGTGTGTTGCCGCCCTCATCAGCAAGCGCCAGCTTGCCTTTGTCCGGGTTCACCGCGCGACCGTGTTCGTCGAAATATTCGGCGCCGACATGCAGGGGCTGATGAATGTCTCCTACATAGTGCGCGAGCAAAATCACGGCGATCTGCTTTGTGATTTTCCGCTCGTTCTCCTCCGGAAGCGCTCCCCCCAGGACGGAGATGCAATAGCCGATCATGTGCACGATATCCCATTTTGTCCGGCCGGTGGCGCCGTCTCGGTATTTCTCCAGTTCCAGAACCGGAACATCGGTGTAGTGAAACCAATGATGCGACGGCATCGGCGAGCTCAAATCATGCGTAGGCTGGTTGGCGCGCCAGAAGTCCCGCAGCTGTGCATCGATCCGCGGGTGAGAGGAATAATGGAAGACTGCCGGATCGTCGGCCCCGCGCTTGTCCCACCCCCTGATTTCATCGGGAATAACTGACGCCTTCTCCAGGGTCAGCCCGTCAAGCAGCGCCCCGACTCGGCCGCCCGCCGGCGTGTTGGCGAGATGTTGGTCAGCAATCGCGCCGACGATTTGGTGGCCGATCGGACCGTAAGCGCGCAGTGAATGACAAAGCGGTAATACCGCGAGGACGATGACGAGAATTTTCCTGCTGGAAACTCTCCTCGGGAACTTGCGCGTCATCGGGCTAGAGTGTCATTGATGGTTAGCGCCAAAGGCGTTCAAAGGCAGACTCAATGAAAGAGCAGCTCTCGCGCGTGGCGATCTGGCTTCTACCCGATGCCGTTACCGAGCTGCGCCTCAAGGCAATCATCGCGCAGCTTGCGGAGCAATTCGATGCGCCCGAGTTTGCCCCTCATCTCACG
>JBDTYN010000061.1:0-23098 GCA_040005675.1 Chthoniobacterales bacterium | reverse complement strand
GATGATCAGAAAGAGCGGGTCGACACCGCTCCATCGCGCAAGAAACCTGTCTTCGCTCAGGTAGCGTTCATTGGCGGCCGGGCCGCGCTCGAACCGTTCCGGTGTCTGGTTCACAAAGTAGAATTTCTGGTTGAGATAGAAAAGCAGACTACTGCCGGCGTGCATCGGCCCTTCGTAGAGCACCGCGCCGGAATCACCAACGTGGGCATTGAGAAACCGGGCTGCATCGGCGAGCGAAAAATAAGGGGCCATGCGTGCGACGCCTTCCACCATGCTCAAACCGATTGGCACCATTGCCGCGCAAACGGTGGCGAGGGCAAGGCATTCGCGACCGCGCCGGAGAGCGAAGAGCGCGACCAGGGAGGCGACCACCAGCGCGACGCTCACAAGTCCGAACATCGGACGAAACGACAGCCATGTAGGGTGAGGTACCATTTCGAAGGCGCGCCACGCGGTTGTCCGATCCGTCAGCTGGCCCCAGGCAACGCGACCAAGAATTTTGGGCAGAAACAGAAAGACCCCGCCAAAGGCGAGGCCGATCGCGCCCACGAAGATAAGACCGACGCATCGAAGGATGTCAGGTATTCGATCCCAGGCTGTGGCAGCGAAGAGAGCGAATGCGCTCCACATGCTCATCGAATAATAATCCTGCCGCTGCCCGATCAAGAGAAGGGGCAGAAATATGATTGCCATCCAGCAGAGCGGCACGGCATCAGCGAATTCGATTTCGCACGGCCGAAGGATTTTGCGCCAGGCAAAAAACAGCCCGGGGAGGAGCACGAGCACCGCGGGAAACCACCAGGCGAGATGAAGGGCGAGAAACTGCAGCCGCGGCACGTCGTCATAGCTGTGGCTGGCGTCTGATTTGCCGAAAAGATGGACGACCCATTCCGTGCCGGTCACGTCGAATAAAAAGCCCGGATACTGATGTTCGGCCCAGATGTGCCACGGCAGCGTAAGAGCGAGGAAAAAGAGAGGAAAGGGCCACCAGAGCAGTTTCTGGAACCGCATTCGTGCTTCTCGATAAAACATCGAAAGCGTGAGCACAATCGCCGCGGGATAAAGGAAGCCGTGGAAACTTTTCGCCATGCAAGCGAACGCGCAGAAAATCCAGAAGCCCGCAAACCACACTCGTCGCAGCTTGCGGTGTTGATAACCTGAAACTGCGCAGTAAATCGCGCCGGCGATCAAGCAACTGAAAACCGGCTCTGGCATGATAATGCGACCGAGGAGAAATGTGCCGCACGAGCAGAGATAAATCAGGCCCGCCGTGAAGCCGCGCCAATAGCCGGCCAGACGTTCACCGATCAAAAACGTCAATGCGACAGAGAGCGTTACCGCCAGGGCCATCGGCATCCGCGCCGCAGTTTCGTTCACGCCGAACACTTTGTAGGAGGCGATGATCAGCCAGTAGACAAGGGGTGGTTTTTGCAGGCGCGGGATGCCGTCGTTGGTTGGGACCAACCACTGGTGTGACTCAAGCATTTCGCGAGCGGCGCCCGCATACTGCCCCTCGGTCTCTCCGTAGAGATCGCCCCAGCCGGCGGTCCCCACGTGGAGAAGCGCGGCCGACGCGAGCAGGAAGACGAAGAGAGCGTGGCGGGTCGGCGGTGGATTTAAGGCACGCGGCCCCGCTACGGTATCTTCTAATCTCCAGGTTTGAGTTGCGGCGACCATTCGGCGGGCGAGTTCGTTCCCTTGTCAGGTTGCAATGCCGGCGCCACGAACTTCACCGGCCGGCGGTGCTGGCGTTGCGATATCGGTCCCAACTTTCCGGCAGGCGGAGAAGCTTCGCGCCCGGCATTTCGATCAGGGCAAGGATCTGGAGGCAATCGGCGATGATCGCTTCGTCCGCGGGCCGAACAATTTGAAATCGGCACCAAAAGCGCACGCGCTCCAATCGATCGAGCCAACCCTCAATCACAAGGCGATCCGCAAGTTTCGCCGGCCGGCGGTAGTCAATTTCTGTCCGGACCACCACAGGGTATCTTTTCGTTTCGGCCATTTCGACGAGCAGAAGCCCCAGGTCCTCGGCGAGAAGCGTCCGGGCAATTTCAATGAAGCGCAGGTAGGCGAGGTTGTGCACGACAGCGGCGCAGTCGGTATCGAAAAACATCACCTGCACCTCCGTCCGAATGCGGGGCGCGTCGTTGCTCGTCATCTCGACCATCATTCCGAAGCCGCTTTCGAAAGCAACGGAATTGTCTCCGGCCAAACCAGGCCGCTCACTTCTCTGCCAATCACGACGTACTTGTCACTTCGCTCAGCTTCGCGGTAATGACGGCCACGACTTCGGCAACGGAGATGGCGTGCATGCAACGAAAGTCGATTGGGCAGTCGCGCAGAAAACAGGGGCTGCATTCGACGTGATGACGGATAACGCGATGACCAGCACCCAGTGGACCCGTCAGGCGCGGCTCGGTGGACCCGAAAAGCGCGACCACCGGCACGTTGATAAAGGCCGCGAGATGCATGGTGCCTGTATCATTCGTGAGCAAAAGTGCACAGCGTCGCAGCTCCTCGACGAGCTCTTCAAGGGTTGTGCGGCCGACTAAATTCGTGCAGTTTTCGCCAATTTTCTCGGCGAGCGCGGAACCCATCCCGGCCTCGGCGGGCGTGCCAAAGAGAATCCATTGCACCTTCGCCTGCGACGCGACCCTGGCCGCGACTTCCGCGAATCGTTCCGGGAGCCATCGCTTGGCACGGCCGTATTCCGCGCCCGCGCAGAGTCCGATACGCGTGGCGCTGTTGACGGCTCTCTCCTTCTTCGTCCTAGCGGGCTCTTGTCCAGCAGTGGGGTTTGCGCCGACCTGGTGAGCGATGCGCAGATAGTGCTCCGCCTGATGCTCTGGTGGCCCCAATTTCGACCCGGACTGGACGATCTGGTTTAACAGCCAATTGCGTCGATGCCCGGAGTAACCGACGCGTCGCGGCACTCCCGCCAACCAGGCTTCCAGCGCCACTCGCAGCGAATTCGGGAACAGAATCGCAACGTCGAACCGCTGTGCGCGACGGAGCGCGCGCACAGCGCCAACCAGCGCAGAGCGTGAGAGCGGGAGGATTTTATCGACTTCTGGGACGAGTTTCCAGACCTCGGCAATTTTTTCGGGCGCGGCGACGGTGATATGCGCATCAGGTCGACCGGCCTTGATTGCGCGGACGGCGGGCACACTCATGATGCTGTCGCCCAGCCAGTTCGATGCGCGGATCAAAATGCGAAACGGTTGCAGCTCTTGCGTCGGAGCGTCTGACCGCAAAAAAACGCCGCGCTTGTAACGCGCCAGCAGGAAATTCGGTGTCGGAGTTTTCCATCTATTGTGCACCCAAAACCAATCTTCCGGCGCTTCGCGGATCTGTGCGGCGATTAGTTCGTTTACCCGCGCGGTCAGAGCCGGAACCGAGTCGGCGTTCAAATTAATCGGATCGCTGAAAACCACGCGCCAGCGCGCAACGCCTGCGGTGTAAACGGCGGCGGTAATGAGGGCAGCTCCGGTGCGTTTCGCGAGAAGCGCGGACAGCGGAGACGTGGATGCGAGCCGGCCGAAAAACGGCGTCCAAATTCCATGGTCGCCAGCATGTTGGTCACTCAGGATTCCGATCACCCCCCCCACACGAAGTAGTTCGATTGGCTTGTGAAATCCTTCCTGCCGATCAAACATCTCCACCCCGGCGCGACCGCGCTCTCGCCGGATGTCCGCGTCGATATAACGGTTGCGGAGGCGTTGATAAACGGTGCTGTTCCGGACATAGCCAATGTATTTTGGCATGAGCTGCGCCATTAACTCCCAGCTTGCCAGGTGACTGAGGGCAACGACCACGCCGCGACCAGCGCGCAGCTCGCGATGAACGGCGTCCAGATTCTCGATCTGCACGCGCGCAGCGATTCGATCGACTGACATTCCGCTAAGTTTGATACTGCAGAGAAGGTTCGCGCCGAGTCGCTGAAAATGGCGCCGCGTCAGGCGTCGCAGTTCTCGAGAGCTCTTTTCGTTCGGAAAGGCAATGAGGAGATTCTGACGCGCGAGTCGTCGATACGCGCGAAAAGCAAGCCACGCGCAAAATCCTCCAATCTGGCCGACGTGGAAAAGTGCCGGCAGGGGGAGCGCCCGGACCACCGCTGACGCCGCGCGGTAGAGAAGATAAATGCTAAACTCGAGCATGCAGGGCGCTGTCGTCGCCGCAGCGTAAATTTGGCTGCGTTGCGCGACAATGAATATAATATGCCTGTCTTGCAGGCGCCCTTTCATCCCGCGCATCAATCAGCGTCGGGTGCGGATCCGCTGGACGAACGACTCCGGCGCACCCTTCGCACTCGCGTTTCCGAACTGGAAGCGGCGGAGCGTCACATCGCGCGTCTGGAAGAGAAAAATCTCGCGCTGAAAGAAGCGCAGCGCGACCTCAAGCAGCTGCGAAAGGAGCACCGCGTGCTGCGCACATCAACGGAGGGGCTGGTCGCGCGCGCCTTGCTCACGCCTCGTCGCCTGCTTGGGAAACTTCGGCGGAATGGGCGAGCTGCAGAGTCCTCCTCTGACGTGCCGCCGGCGGCGCGCGACTACCAGGCGTGGTTCGGGCGACATCGAGCGACGGCGGGACAACTCGATGCCATGCGGCAAGAGTTGCACGAATTTTCGCATCGGCCATTCGTCACAATTATCACTCCTGTGTTCAACACACGGCCCGATTGGTTGCGCGAAGCCGTCGAGTCGGTGCGCGCGCAAATTTACGAGAACTGGGAACTATTTCTTATCGACGATGCGTCAACCGCCGAGGAGACAAAACGCGCGCTCCGAGATCTTGCCGATCGCGATCCGCGCATCCGCGTTTTTTCGCTGGAAGAGCATGGCGGAATCGCAGCGGCCTCCAATCGCGGAATTACGGAGACACAAAGGGAATGGATTGCGCTGCTCGATCACGATGATCTTCTCGAGCCCGACGCGCTGTTTCATCTCGTCAAGGTTTTACAGACGCAACCCGAGGCGGACATCGTCTATTCGGACGAGGACAAGCTGACGGAACACGGACTCGAGGCGCCGAGTCTGAAACCGGAATGGTCGCCCGATTTCTTTCTCTCCTATAATTACATCTCCCACTTTACGATGTTGCGGCGCGCTCGCGTGGAGGAAGCGCGCGGGTTCCAGCTCGGATTCGATGGTGCTCAGGATTACGATCTCTTTCTGCGGATCATCGAGCGGACGAAACGGATCCAGCACGTGCCGCGCGTGCTCTATCATTGGCGTCGCACGGAAACATCTACATCCAACAGTATACGACACAAGCCGGGAGCGCTCGAGGCGGGAAAACGCGCATTATCGGGACATCTGGCGCGGTCGGAAGTCACCGGTCATGTCGCGATCGACTGGCGAACTCACGCCTACTGGGTGCGGCGCGACTTAAATTTTGCGCAACGGATAGTTATCGTGCGAGAAGGTTGCGGTTCCGAACCCGACCGGCTTTCACCCCAAACAGAATACGCGAATTACGAAATCGCTTCCGCCGATTCCATCGCGCCGGGGGAGCTGAATCGTTTGATTAAACGAAACGACTGCCCATGGGTGCTGTTTCTAGGCGCCGACCTGGAGCCGATCAACCGGGACTGGCTGGAGCTCATGGCGGAGCATATCCAGCGTGCGGAGATCGGGGCGGTTGGTCCACGGGTGTTGGCGCACGACAACACAATCGATCATGCGGGCATTGTGCTGAACCAGGAGACGATCGCACAGATGGCGTTTTGCGGGTTACCAGCGGAGCACCCAGGTGTCTGCCGTCAACTGCAAATCACCCGTAATTACAGCGCCGTTTCCGCCAGCTGTCTGCTCACCCGACGTGATCTTTTTCTCCAAGTGGGCGGCTTCGACGAACAAGTCGGCAGCTTCAGCGACGTAGATTACTGTCTGAAGCTGCGCCGCGCGGGATATGAAATCGTTTACACGCCGTTCGCGATTCTGCGTCGCGATGTGCCCGGGAAAAGCATTCCGGTCGACACGACCGCGCTGGCCGTGATGCGGGCGCGATGGTCCGACTGGCTCGGGTCCGACCCGTGTTACAACCCGCTTCTCTCGCGCAGACATGCTGATTTCTCGCTCGGCGACTAACCGAAAATTCTCCCTGCGCCTGGCGCTCCCCCTAGTAGAATCACGCACCGCTGAATGAACGGACGAGACGAAATCTGGCGTGGCCTGACCGAAGGTGCGAGGGGAGAATTGCGCGCGCGCGATTACGCCGATCGTTCGTTGTCGAAACAGATTAGGGAGTTGGGCATCGACGCGGGGGAACTCGCCAATGCCGATCGTAATGCTGTCGAGGTGCAGGAAGCTTGGATCCCGGGAGTGGAGATTTTCCCGCGAACAATTTATCCACAGCGTCATCGCGGCTCGTTTGGTGAATTGTCGCGTCGCGACGAAGGGTTGCTGGCGCGCATTGGCTTCTGGCCAAAGCAATGGTCGGCGGCACGCATGTTCGCACAGACGGCGAAAGGATTTCACGTTCATCCGCCGCACATTCCAACAGGAACTTCGCCGGCCGATTGGTTCCGCAGAGTGTTCGTGGATGAGCCGGAGAACTTCTCGCTGCGGCATTATGACGACGAGCAATGGGACGTGATGTTCTGCCTTCAGGGCGTCGCCGAAATGATCCTCCGCGAAACGCGCGCGGAGTTGCCGGAGCGCACGATGCGGCTCTTCGTCGACGGCGACAACCACCGAAGCGCGAACAACGTCGGCATCGTCATTCCGGCGGGAGTTGCGCATGCGATTCGCGGCGAGAGTTCGGAGGACATCCTCATGGTGTACGGCACGAGCACGTTGTTCCGGCCGGAGTTCGAAGGGCGTATCGCGAGTGAAGTGGAGACGGCCACGTTGCCCGAAACGTGGCAACGGTTTCTCACGCATTGAGGCGGCGGCTCGATGAGCGCACGCCAGTTCAACGCAGCGGAGCCGGAGCTCATGGACGTGCCACAGCCGGTCACGCCCGAGTTGGAAATCGACCTGCGGAATCTGCGTCAGTTGAATCGTTATTTCGGCGGCTACGCCATGATCGGGCACTTCCTGGCGCGCTGGATCAGGCGAGGCGACAAGCTGCGAGTGCTGGATTTGGCTACGGGTTCCGGCGACGTTCCGCGAATTGTGGCGGAACACGCGCGGCAGGTGGGCGCGCGCATGGACATCACCGCCATCGACCGACAACTTTCAACGATCGAGATCGCGCGGCGTCTTAGCCAGGACTATCCCGAAATCCGTTACGAGCATCACGACGTGCTCGCCTTCCGGAGTTCAGAGCGGTACGACGTCGTGCTTTGCTCGCTCGCGGTGCACCATTTCAGTGAAACGGATGCCGTCGCGCTGTTGAGGCGCTGTCATGAGTTGTCCGGCCGCTTCCTGCTCGTGACCGATCTTCGCCGCGGGCCACTCGCCACGCTCGGGGTTTACCTTCTCACCGCGCTCTTATTCCGCGCACGCATGACCCAGGTGGATGGACGAATGTCGGCGCGGCGCGCGTTCTCTTTTGCTGAATTTCGCGAACTGGCCGAGCTGGCCGGCTGGCAAAAGTTTCATCACCGCAAATTTAAGTTTGCGCGGCAGGCGCTCTGGATGGAACCGCCGTTTTTTTGATGGAGATCCATGAGAACGTGGCAGCGGTACGTGCACGTGATCGTTCGAGCGGGAAACGCAAACTGCTCGTTCCGACGATGGGAGCGTTGCACGACGGGCATAAGGAATTGATCCGGGTGGCGCGCGAGGCGGCAACGCCGGAGGGCGAAGTGAGCGTTAGCATTTTTGTGAATCCTTTGCAGTTCGAAGCGGGCTCCGATTTCGACAGGTATCCTCGGCCCGAACAAGGCGACGAAGAGCTCTGTCGCCAGGCCGGAGTGGACGTCATTTTTCGGCCGACGCCAGACGAAATGTATCGCGTCGATCGTTCTGTCTTTGTCGAGGAGACGAACTTATCAAACCGGCTCTGCGGGCGATCACGCCCGGGACATTTCCGCGGCGTTTGCACGGTCGTCACGAAGTTGTTTCACATTCTCACGCCGGACGCGGCTGTTTTTGGCGAAAAAGATTTTCAGCAGCTCGCGATCATTCGTCGCCTCGTGCGCGACCTCGCTTTCGGGATCGAAATCATCGGTGTGCCGACCGTACGCGAACCGAATGGTCTGGCGTGCAGTTCGCGAAACAAATTCTTGAATGCGGATGAGCGGTCGCAGTCCACCGTCTTGCGAGCAGGATTGCTCGCGGCGCGAGACGCAGCCCGGGAGGGCGAAGGCTCCGGCCCGCGCATTCTGGAGATCGTTCGAGCGCAGATAGAATCCGCTCCGCTGGCGCGCATCGATTACGTCGAGCTTGTCGACGCTGAAACATTCGAGCCGCGCGAAACGATCAAAGGCGGTTCGCTCATCGCGCTGGCTGTTTTCTTCGGTCCAACTCGCTTGATCGACAACATTCGCCTGCCATGAAGCATTACGATTTTGTCGTCATCGGCAGCGGCATCGCGGGTCTTACCTTCGCCTTGAAGGCGGCGCAACATGGTTCGGTGGCTGTGATCACAAAGCGAAAAGGCGCGGATTCGAATACCGCCTGGGCGCAAGGCGGTGTCGCCTGTGTCACGAGTGACGAAGACTCGTTCGAGCTCCATGTACATGATACGCTCGGAGCCGGCGCGGGTCTCTGCGACGAAGCGACGGTCCGCACGATCGTCACGGAAGGGCCGGCACGAATTCAGGAGCTGATCGATCTCGGGCTGCAATTCGACGAGCGACGGAACGGCGACCGCCGCGAGCTTGATCTCGGACGAGAAGGCGGGCACTCGAAGCGACGCGTCTTGCACGTCCAGGACGTCACCGGATTGGAAATTGAGAAGACACTGCTCCGCGAATTAGAGCGCGCTGCCAATGTCGACTTGCTCGAGAACCACATGGCGGTCGACTTGATCACCTCCGGCAAACTGGGCTTCGCCACGGACGATCGTTGCCTCGGCGCGTATATACTCGATGAGAAGAGTGGGGCGGTGGAAACGCTTCGGACCGACCGCCTGGTGCTGGCGACCGGGGGCTGCGGGAAAGTTTATCTCTATACCACCAATCCAGACATCGCGACCGGCGACGGCGTCGCCATGGCGTGGCGAGCCGGTGCCGTGATCGCGAATATGGAGTTCGTCCAGTTCCACCCGACCTGTTTATTTAACGAAAAAGCAAAGTCATTCCTTATCTCCGAAGCAGTGCGCGGAGAAGGCGGGATTCTTCGCAACGAGCGGGGCGAAGCGTTCATGGCCCATTATCATCCGCAGCGTGATCTTGCGCCGCGCGATACGGTCGCGCGCGCTATCGATGCCGAGATCAAGCGCTCCGGCGCGAAGTGCGTCTTTCTCGATATCACCGATAAGCCACCGGAGTTCCTCCGCGAACGCTTTCCACACATTTACGAAACGTGTTTGCGATTCGGGATCGACATGGCGAAGCAGCCAATTCCGGTGGTCCCGGCCGCACACTATCAATGCGGCGGCATCAAGACCGATGTGAACGGAGCGACGACGTTGCCGGGCCTCTACGCGATTGGCGAGGTCGCATGCACCGGGTTGCACGGGGCGAATCGGCTCGCAAGCAACTCGCTCCTGGAAGGTTTGGTCGTCGCCCACCGCGCGTGCGACGCGGTGCGTCGCGAGGAGCTGGCCTCGCATCCCGCACGCACGTTTACACTACCGGAATGGGAATCCGGCAACGTACAGAACCTGGACGAGCTCGTCGTGATCTATCACAACTGGGATGAGATCCGCCGGCTGATGTGGGATTACGTCGGGATCGTGCGGACTGATAAGCGCCTGCAGCGCGCGAGCGCGCGCTTGCGCAATTTGCAGCGCGAGATCCGCGAATTTTACTGGAACTTTAAAATCACGGTTGACTTGCTCGAGCTTCGCAATCTGGCTACGGTGGCGGCCTTGATCGTTGACTCCGCCTTGAGCCGCAAAGAAAGCCGCGGGCTGCACTTTACGCTCGATTATCCGGGGGCCGACGAACGCTTCCGGCACGACACTTGCCATTCCCGCTTTTAGCAGCGATCCGGTTGGCGCGGTTCGCAGAACGAAATTCGAGCGGGCCGGTGGGGAGCTAGGACGCGGCTCGCGGAATAGATACTGCTCGTATGTCGTTGGCCGCTAAGTAAATCCCTTCCCCGAAGGCGGGAAATCGACTTGCCGGTGCGGGAATAGTCGGATAGAGAGAAAGCCTGCAATTAGCTCAATGAGAAGAATTTTTGCTTATTCTGCGCTGCTCGTTGCCGGCTGCAGCGGCGCTCTCGCCCAGGAATCGATGTCGCCCTACGCGACGAGCGCCGATTTCGCAAAATACGCGATGAAGTTGCGCGAGCAGGCGTTGCTTAAGGTTGAGCCGCAAGTATTTGTGCCGACAACTTCGCGAACCAGCACGACGCGATTTCCTTGGAGAACGAGCATTGTGACGACTGTTTTTTGGGTGGGAGAACAGCCTACGGCGAACAATCCGGTGCCAAATTCCAAGAGTTCGTGGGACGCGGAATGGACCGGCCACTACGGCGGCTTCGACACCCCGGACGCGTCCGCGCGTCGGAACTACATTCCCGTTTCATTCGTGCCGCGGCAGAACCCGTTTTACTGCGCCTTGCCTTACAACGACGTCTCGCACGGGCAGTTCAAGCCGGAAGCCGCCCTCGTCGTCCCTTGGTTTAAACAGGCCTACACGCAACCTGGCGCCTCAGTATGTAAAGATCGCTGGATCGCGATCCGTAAAGGTAATCGAATTTGCTATGCGCAATGGGAAGATTGCGGACCTTTCCGGACGGATCATTACCAATACGTTTTTCAAAACGAGCGGCCCAAATCGAACCTGAACCAAGGGGCCGGGCTGGACGTTTCGCCCGCGGTCCGGGACTATCTCGGGCTGCGGAATACTGATGTGACCGACTGGCAGTTCGTGGAAGTGCGGGATGTGTCTACCGGTCCGTGGCGCACCTACGGCGACAACAATCATTTCGTCATCGCAAAGAAGCAGTCAGAGCAGCGACTCGTTCAGGAAACAGCGAACAAAACGAAGAAATAGCGCGCTCCCGCAGTTTGCGACTGAAGGACGCTACTCCCCGCGCCCGAGACGGTTTATCAGGTCCACGAACTTCTCTTCCAGTTCCTCGGCGCGCTTCAACAACGGCTCGTAACGTTCTCGTTCGCTCGCGCAGAAGGCCGCGAGCGGCTGAAAAGTCACGGCAGTCTCTTTGTAGAACAACTCGATGGCATGTTCCATCTGGCGCTCAATCGCATCGATCAATTCCGTCTGTTTCGTCGTCATCTGCTTCTCATAAGCGACGAGGATTTTCCGCCGCTGAGTGAAAGCCACCACCGTCCCAATGACAGCGGCGGAAGCGGCCAGTACACCGGTCACGTCGGCGACTGCCGCGCTGCTCATCGCGGCGATGAGCGCCACGATTCCTCCCGCCGCGGCCACCCCAGCAGGTAAGCGCAGCCACGTCGCGGTTTCCTGAAACATGCGGGCGAGATGCTCTTCGGTGCCTTTTTCTGCGATCCGCTCCACCAACGTCAGCTGGATTGATTGGAGAAGCTCGCGACGCTGTCGCGCGAAATCGGGGATCGTTTTTGTCACGCGACTCTTAACGTTCGAGGCAAAGTGCGTCTCGATCATGTCCTGCAGCTGCGGCCAAAGATTGCGCAGGTCGGTTTCGAGCAGTTGCACCGCGTTCTCCACCTGCGGCTGCACTGTCTCGCGCAATTTTAATTCCACGGCGCTTTGAAAGTCGCGCTGCCAATCCCCGCGGCTCCAGACCAGGCGCCACGTCTTCCAAAACGAGAGTTTTTCCTCGAGAAGTTGGGTGCCTTGAGCGGCCGCGCGTCGGCACGCCTGTTCTACGCCGCGTAGAAATCCAGCAATTTGACGGAGAGTTTGAGTTTCGCGGGCTTGAAGCAATCCACGCACGCGCCCGAGGTGATCCTCGTCGCGAAGAATCACCTCGAAAGACCCTCGAATCTCCGCGCTCGCTTCACGCAGAATGAGCCCTGCTGTCCGGGCGGCCGACTGCAGCTTGAGGAGGCGCGCCTCCGATCGCGAGACGGTCTGGTTGATTTGATCTTCGAGCGGGCCGAAACGGCTTTCATTCCAAAGGCGCTTGGTATCCCCGGTGCTGGTGCGAGCGAGCAATGCTTTCCGTGCCGAGACGGCGAAAATCGGCGGCGCGAAGCCGAGCTTCTGCGAGGCGGTGTCCTGCAGATGGCGGTGGATCACCTCGATCTCGGTGTCATCTCGCAAGTCGGCTTGCTGCAGGACGAAGACAACGTTTTTCATCCATTTCTTCTGCACGAAATGGAGGAAATTCCACGCCGACTGACTCCATGGGTTAACGACCGAGAAGACGAACAGAACAAGATCGGCGCGCGGAACGAAGCCTTCTGTAATTTCCTGATGCTCCGGCACCATTGTATTCGTCCCCGGAGTATCGACGACATTGAAGTCGCGCAAAAATCCGATCGGCTCGTAGCGCTCGGTCAGTTGCGGCGAAACTTCGACCGATTTCTGCGTGTCGCCGTAACGAAAAATATAAACCCGATCCGTCGCCGGGAGCACATCGACCTTTGCGAACTCCTGACCGAAAAGCGCGTTGAGCAATGATGATTTACCCGCTTTGACCTCGCCTACGACCACGAACAGCAGCGGTTCGCGAATGTCGGTCAACAATCCATGAAGAGTATCGATCGATTTGGAGTCGCGCCGGATATCGGACGAGAGCTTGAGCAACCCTGCGAGCGCAGCTTCCAGTTCGGTCCGGAGCTGCAAATAGTAGTCGGCGATCATGCCGGCGATACTATCCGTCAGGGGGCGGCGTTGCGGAAGGGGCCGCGAGATCTGCCGGCGCTGTCCGGTTAGGAACCGAGGGCACGGAACTCTCGGGGCGCGCGACGGCTGGTGTTGGAAGCTTGGGCGGGAGCGGCGTGGCCATTGAGATCAGTTCCGAGACGGTGACGAATTTAAAGCCCCTGGCTTGAAGTTGATCGAACGTCGCGGGCATTGCTGCGATGGTCGCCGGATGGATGTCGTGAGCGAGAATGATCGAACCCGGCCGGGTCTGCTTGATGATCCTTTCGCACACGACGCTCGGACCAGGGCGTTTCCAGTCGAGCGGGTCCACGTCCCAGATGATGATCTTGTAACCGAAGTCGTCGTGGATCCAATGCTTCTGCCGCGCAGTGATTGAGCCGTAAGGCGGGCGCAACAATGTCGGCCGCGTTCCGATGGCCGTGCTAATCGCATCATCAGTCCTCCGCAACTGACTGCGCACCGCCTCATCGGACATCTTGCCAAGAATCGGATGGGACCAGGAATGATTCCCGATTTCGTGGCCTTCGCGCACGGCTCTTTGCAAGATTTCCGGATGTTCCGCAGCATTTTCTCCGACGACAAAAAAAGTCGCCTTCATATGGTGCGTGGCCAGCAGGTCGAGCAGCTTCGGCGTCAACGAAACATGCGGCCCGTCATCGAATGTCATGGCGACGTAAGGACCATCGACATGGACTGAGTTGAAGGTGATTTGCGGAGTGACCGGCGCGGGCACGGAAGCGACCGTTGCTACGCGCGCAGGCGGGGGTGGTTGCCCTTGCGCAGGAGCGAAATGGGCGGTCCCGAATCCGAGCAGGAGGAACGCGAAGAACCGGACAAAACTCGGCATGACAACGGGCGCGGGACTGGGGCGCAAAATCTCGCTGTATCTAGCAGAGGCCGCTCGCAACGCAACATCCCGAAATCGGCGCGCAAAGGCACTCTGTCGCATAGGCTTCCCGTTCGACTGCAGTTGTCCAGTTGGCAGTTATCCTGCTTTTAAACCGGCCAACGTCGGCACCCACACGCCCAAAACTGGAGGGTGCTTCTCCCACATGAAAATTCTGCTGGTCGAAGATCACGAAGATAGCCGCCGCACATTACGCCGGTTGATTGAGCATCGTGGCCACGAAGTCGTTGCGGTGGGCAGCGCCGAGCAGGCGGAAAAAGCGCTCAGGAAAGAGACTTTCCCGTTTCTGATTCTCGATTGGACGCTGCCGGGAAAGAGTGGCGTGCAGTTTTGCCAGGAACTGCGCGCAAGCGCGAAAAGTGACGAGATGTTTATCCTCCTGGTCACAGCGCGTCTTGACACCACCGATCTCGAACTAGCGCTCGCAGCCGGCGCGAATGATTATCTGACCAAGCCGCTCGATCTTGATGTGCTGAACGTACGACTCTCCGTCGCCGAGCGGCAAATTCGCAGTCTGTCGGAGCGCAATCAGGCGCGGGCCGCGCTATTGGAATCGGCGCAGGCCATGACGAATATTCTCGAGAACACGACGGACGGATTCTTCACGGTTGATTACGCCTGGAAGTTTACCTACCTCAACCCCGAAGCCGAGGCCCTGCTCGGCCGTCGGCGCGACGAATTGCTGGGCGCGGTCTTGTGGGAAAAATTTCCCGGGCTTCTCGGTTCCGTTTTTGAATCCAACTACCAGCGCGTCATGAAGGAAGAAATCGCGCTCGAGTTCGAGGCGAGCGACGTGAACGGGAAGAACTGGACGGAAGCGCACGCCTATCCAAGCGGCGGTGGAATATCGGTATTCTTCCGCGACATCACCGAGCGCAAGCGAGTCGAAGACGAGCGACTCACCACGAGCAAGCTCGAATCGCTCGGCACGCTCGCGGGCGGCATCGCGCACGACCTCAACAATATTCTGACCGTCATCTCGGGCAATATCGGCCTCGCGCAGCTCGAAGCGCCCGCTGATTCCGGCAGTCTGCTCTCTTACCTCGCGAAAGCGGGCCAGGCCGCGCAACACGCCGCTCATCTTTCCAGTCAGCTGCTAACATTTTCAAAAGGCGGTGCGCCTTTGAAGAAAATCGTTCCCATGGCCGAGTTGCTCGAGCATTCGACGGAATTCTCGCTCTACGGCTCGAACCTTCGGTCCGATGTTACGATTCCTGCGGATATCTGGAAATGCGAAGTGGACGCCGGCCAAATCGAACAGGTGGTGAATGCATTGATCCTGAACGCACGGGAGGCGATGCTACAGGGCGGCACCGTGGCAGTGTGCGCGGCGAATGTTGAGCTCAAAGGAAAGTCGGGCCTGCTCCTGCCTGCCGGGCGCTACGTCAAGGTCACGGTCGCTGACGCCGGAGCCGGCGTGGACGAAGAACTCGCGACAAAGATTTTTGACCCTTACTTCACAACGAAGCCAATCGCCAGCGGACTCGGGCTGGCGATAAGCTATTCGATCATCAAGAAACACGGAGGGTTGTTGCTGCTCGAAACTTCCTCCTCCGAAGGCGCGACCTTTGCATTTTATCTCCCCGCGACAGAGGCCAGGACGTCCCCTCCAGATCGCCCGACTCGCGAGCGGACTTACAGTTTCAACCACCAGCGTGTCCTCGTCATGGACGATGAAGCAGCCATCCGCGAACTGACTTCGCAATTGCTTGGCACCCTCGGCTACGAAGTCACAGCGGTTCCGGACGGAAGCGAAGCGGTGCGGCTCTACGAGCGGGCTCTGCGCCGCGGAGAGAAATTCCAGGCCGTCATTCTCGATGCAACAATTCGCGGCGGGATGGGCGGCCTCGCCACGATCGAGCGGCTTCGTGGTCTCGATCCGAACGTGAACGCGATTATCTGCAGTGGTTATTCCGACGACGCCGCGCTTTCAGAATTTCTTGACTACGGATTTCGCGGCGCGTTGCCAAAGCCATTTACGCGCCGGGAGCTGGCCGATGCGCTCCAGCGCGCCTTCGAGAGTTCAGCCCCGTTGAATTAGCGCGTTAAAGCGCGACGTGCGGATCGGCGTTAGCCCCTGCGCAGTTTTTCCAGCTCGGCAATGAAGGTGCCCGCGGTTGCTTTCGCCTCCTGGCTTCCGGGTGGAATCGCGGCTGAATAGTCGAGCTCGCCAATCTTTTTGCCATCACCGTTTAGGATGACGAGCGTGGGAAAACCTGCGACATGATATTGTTGCGCGAGATGCTCGTTTTGTTCCTGCAGGGTGGTGTCGAGCTTCTTTTGGCGGGGAAAGTCGACCTCCATCAGCACGAGATTCTTGCTCGCGTACTCTTTGAACTCGGGTTTTGAAAACACCTCCCTGTTCAACTTGATGCACCAGCCGCACCAGTCGGAGCCGGTAAAATCAAGCAGGACCAGTTTATTGTCATTTTTCGCCTGCTGTTGAGCCTGTTTTATGTCGGTGAGCCAGGACGAATCCGCGGCAGCGGAAGCAGCTGCTACGAACAGTAAAACAACCGCAGCTGCGCCGATTCTTTGATGAAGATTTTTCACAGTGGAAGTTTCGGCGAATCTGCGCGCTAAGCAAGCCGGCGCGACCTTGTCGCCAATCGATCGCGCGGTCGATCCGTACAAAGCTAGCCCGGCGAAGCATCGCCGGGCTAAACCAGCAAATAGTGAGTTTGTATTACGACTTGATGTGCCCGGAGACGAGTTTCGTCATCTCGAACATGCTGACCTGGCTCTTGCCGTTGAAGACGGGCCTGAGCGAGTCGTCAGCGTTGATCTGAGTTCTCTTTTTCTTATCCTGGCAGCCGTTTTTCTTAATGTAGTCCCAAAGCTTTTTTGTCAGTTCGGAACGTGGGAGCGGCTTGGAGCCAACGATCGCGGAAAGTTTTTCGTCGGGTTGCACCGGCCTCATAAAGGCGGCGTTCGGTTTGCGTTTTGAAGGAGTCTTTTTGGCAGTGGTTTTCGGCATAAACGCTTGATTAATGCTTCACCCGCGTGAGGGCAATACTAATTTTTGCTGGAAATTCGACTCTCAACCAGATCGCACTACCGCTAGCGCCGCCACATCGTCTGCCAGCGGTGTGTCTCCAGCCCCGTTTAGTGCCATGTCGACCACCCCTGTGAGCAGCGTCTCCGCACCGCGAGCACCGGGCTTCAACATGTCTCCTAACTTCGCCGGAGTGAGTCGCGGATTTTTTCCGTGACCGGCGCCAAGGAGACCGTCGGTATAAAGGAGGAAGGCATCGCCCGGTCCAAGATTTACGCACGTCTCGACAAACTCCGAGCGTTCCACCAGGCCCAACGGAGGCGCCAGCGAGGCGATGAATTCCGTCCCGCCGCCGCGCCGCGCGATCAGCAGTGGCGGGTGACCGGCGCCGACCACGCATGCGCGCCCCGTCTCTGGATCGAGCGCCACGCACATTGCCGTCATGAAGGAACGCGCGCCGAAGATACTGCGAAAGTCGTCGTTCACCGCCTTCATGATTTCGGACGGGATGCTGTTTTCAGCCGTGCCATGATGGAAGAGGAGTTTGGCCAGCGTCGTAATCAATGCCGCCGCCGCACCATGGCCAGTGGCATCGGCGATCCAGAAAAGTGTGCGGCCGTCGCCCATGCGCAGCCAGCCGTAAATGTCTCCACCGACCTGGATGACCGGTCGATAGCAGGCCGCCACGTCCCAGCCAGAGAGCGCAGGCGGTTTCTGTGGGATGAGCGATTGCTGGGTCAGGCGAGCGGCGGCGAGGTCGCGCTCTAGATTGTGTCGCCAGGCTTCCAGTTCGCCGTTCTGCTCCTCGAGCTGGCGCCTCATGAGACGCAACCGCAGTTGCGTTTCGATGCGCGCTCGCAGAACAGCCTGGTTGATTGGTTTCGTAACGAAATCATCCGCTCCGGCCTCGAGGCAACGCACTTCGCTTTCCTCGCCGCCATGGCCGGTAAGCATGATCGCAGGCAATTGCGCGACCATCGGATCGCTGTCGGCCCGCAATTGCTTCAAGACTTCGGTGCCGTCCAGGTGCGGCATGTCGAAGTCGAGCAGCAGGAGCGACGGAGGTTGCGCGCGAAGCAGCTGTAGTGCTTCAACGCCATCGGCTGCTTCGCGGCAGGCGTAGCCTGCGGCGGAAAGTGTCCTGATCAGCAAGCGCCGGCTGGTCGCATCGTCATCCGCCACCAGGATTTGTTCGGCGGTTGTGATTGGCATGGTGATCTCTTGTGATTCGGAAAGCAAAGCGCGGGAAATCGTATTTTTCCCTCGCTCGTGGAAGCCATCGCATCACGCGCGTTGTTTTGCTACCGAACGGTGATCTCTTGTCGGGCATGGCCATCCAATTAGCGATTGTCAGCTTCCAAACAATGAATTACAACGACGGAGGCTCGTCGAACCTCCTTTTATGAAAATCTCGTTGTCGCTCGCGCTGCTCGGCGCTCTTTTTTCGTCGTCCTGTACGGACTTCGATGAACCTCCGGTTCGCTCTCGTCGCAGTGCTTCCACGTACTCCAATGCGCCGCGGGAGCCGCAGCAATATCCGCCCGAGCAGCAGCCTTTCACCCCTGGCGCGACGCCTCCTCCGGGGCCGGCGACCGAAGACTCTTTCCGCGAAGAGCCTGGAACGAGCACTCAGGCTCCGGTTGCCGCGCCGGAAAAGATCGTGAAGGGGGACTACCCCTATGGCGTGCCGGTCCCGGGAAAACCAGGATTTGTCAAATCACCTTTTTCGCCGGATAAATTGACCGACGTGCGGGGCATTCCGCCCGGTACTCCGGTAAAAGATCCTTACACGGAAAAAGTCTTCCTGGTGCCGTGAACGGGCAGCGGCCTACTTCGATCTCGTAAGCAAGACGCGCGGCTGGCTTGTGCCGCGCACTCCGGCGCGCTGGACAATCCCTGCGGGAATCTGGAAGCTGGTCGTCACCTGTGGGCATCCTGGATGATGCTTCCGCCCTTCAATTGAAATTTCATGGATATCAGGGTTAAGCGTGCACCACGTATCGACGCGGAGATTACCGTCCCGGGAGACAAAAGTATCTCTCATCGCGCCGTCATTATCGCCGCACTTTCCAACGGCATCTGCACGTTGACTGGTTTTCTTCCCAGCGACACTTGCATGCTGACGGTGCAGGCCCTCCGCGCGCTCGGAATCAAAATCGAGCAGCCCGAACCCGAAACGCTCATCGTGCACGGGAATAAGCGTCTTCTGAGTCCGCCGCGTGGCGAGATCGACTGCGGCAATTCCGCCACAACGATGCGGCTCCTGGCCGGTCTCCTTGCCGGACAAAACTTCGACACTCGTCTCGTTGCCGGGGCCGCCCTGGCGCAACGGCCGATGGATCGTGTCGTTGCACCTCTTCAGCAGATGGGCGCGCTCATCACCGCCGAAGGGCCTAACGGCACTTCGCCGCTGCGGATTCAGCGCGCCCAGCTCCGGGGGATTCAATACCAGTCGCCCGTCGCGAGTTCGCAGGTCAAAAGTGCGTTGCTGCTCGCCGGTCTTTTCGCAAAGGGCAAAACGACGGTGGAAGAACCGGGGATCACCCGCAACCACACGGAGTTGATGCTCAACTACTTTCTCGTTCGCACTGCGCGGGAAGCGAACGGCGCGATCAGCGTTTTTGGCGATCAAACGCCGGAATCACGTGATTTCACGATTCCGGGCGACATCTCTTCGGCGGCCTTCTGGCTTGTCGCAGCCGGCGCGCAACCGGGTGGTCACCTGCTTATTCGGCACGCCGGTCTAAACGACACGCGCACAGCTGTGCTCGGCGTTTTGATCCGGATGGGCGCTCAGGTGCGCGAAGCAGTCGAGGAAGTCGATCAGATCGAACCGCGTGGCACGCTCGAAATTACCGGCGCGCCATTGAAAGGCACCGTCATCCAGGGGAAGGAAGTTCCGCAGCTCATCGACGAACTTCCGGTTCTCGCGGTGGCCGGTGCGCTCGCGAATGGGATCACCGTCATCCGCCATGCGCAGGAACTGCGCCTCAAAGAGACAGATCGAATCGCGGCTATCGCGCACAATCTTCGCGTTATGGGCGCGCAGGTGATCGAATTGAACGATGGCTTGGAGATTCATGGTCGCGCTCAGCTCCGCGGCGGTCGCGTCGCGAGCTTCGGTGATCATCGCATCGCGATGAGCTTTGCCATCGCCGGACTTTTTGCTGAGGGCGAGACCGTCGTCCAGGACGCCGAATGTGTGCGCGAGTCTTATCCGGGATTTGAAAAGGCGCTCGACGAGATCGTCAACCCGAAAAGAATCCGCGTGACAACGCCGGTCATTGGGTCGCTCGCTCACGTTCGTGACGAAGAAGAGTAACGTGCAAACGACGCTTGCGTTTGGCGCTCTGGCCGCATGAATACCGTGGCCCCTCATATTGTTGTCGCAATCGACGGCCCGGCGGCTTCGGGAAAAAGCAGCGTCGCTCGCGAGCTCGCGCGCCGGCTTGGATTTGTTTACGTCAATTCAGGGGCGATATATCGCGCAGTCACCTGGCACATGCTGCGGAAGGGCGTCGAGATCACGCAAAGTGATGCCGTTGCCACCGAGGTCGCGTCGGCCGAGCTCGTCTGCGATCTCGTCAACCGGGAATCACGTGTGCGCATCGACGGTCTGGACCCCTCGGCCCATCTGCGCGAACCGGCCGTGAACGCATGCGTATCAAGCGTGAGCAGCATACCCCTCGTCCGGGAAAAGGTGGGCGCGAAGCTGCGATGGTACGCGAACGATTGCGACGTGGTGGTCGAGGGACGCGACATCGGTTCGGTGGTCTTTCCCGCGGCCACGCGTAAATTTTATGTCGACGCTTCGCCCGACGTGCGGTTGAAGCGCCGCGCGGCGGAAAGACAGCACGATCAAATTGCCGCCCGCGATCAGGCTGATGCGTCGCGCCAGACTGCGCCGCTCGTCATCGCCCGCGACGCGCGTGTGATCGATACTTCCAATCTCACCATCGATGAGGTGGTCGGGTTGATCCTGAAGCACGTGCCACATCGGGTCTGATCCGTACGCTCGAAGCCGGTCATTGACCGCCCCTAGCTCACATCGTTCGTTAGGCTGCGGTGAATCCCTACTACTGGCTCGGTTACCATCTTGCGGCGCTTCTGGCGCGGCTCTTTTTTCGGCTTCGCATTTTGCACCGGGAACGAATGATCGAGCAGGGCCCGGCCATCCTGGCGATGAATCATCAGAGTTATCTCGATCCGCCGATCGCCGGGATCGCGACCAAACGCGCAATTTTTTTCCTCGCGCGCCGCACCCTGCTCGACGTGCCGGTGCTGCGCTGGCTGCTGCCGAAACTCAATGTGATTCCGGTGGACCAGGAGGGGAACGATCGCAGTGCATTGAAAGCGCTTATCCGCGTTTTGAAAGCGGGCGAGGGCACGCTGGTGTTTCCAGAAGGCTCGCGGACGCCCGACGGAAATCTTCAACCCGCGCTCCCCGGCCTAGGGCTCGTGATTGCGAAGACGTTGGCACCCGTTGTTCCGATGCGGATATTTGGCGCCTATGATGCGCTGCCGCGAAATGGCGATCGGCTGCGCTTTCGTCCGATCACACTAGTAATAGGCGAACCGATTTTTTTCACCGCCGCGGATTTGGACGGAAAAGGAAAAGATTTATACCAACGGCTGAGCCAGCGGGTGATGGACGCTATCGCATCGCTGCATTTGGAATGAGAACCGCCGAAACTTGTGTACAACAGCTTCCAGCAGATAATTCAGTTGTGGATTCACCCGCGATTCCTCCTGCCTCCCCGTCGCAGGTTCCTGGCGCGGGTCTAAAATTCCTGGTCATCGTCGTCGGAGTAGTCGCTCTGGTTGCACTCTATGCCAACGTGCAGCGAGCGCGGCGTGATACCATCGAGACAGTCACGATTACGCGCATAAAATCGCCTTCGCCGCCTCCTGCCCAAGGCAATCGTTGACCAAAACGGATTTCGTCGAGACGGTGCGCTGTCTCCGAGGCAGGAAGTTCGCGATTGCAAGGGATTGCATCAAATCCCAACTACTAAACGGCTCCGATCCGGATCCTCAGTCGAGTAATTCGTAGGAGAGAATGCTCAACGAATAAACCGTTGCGGTCTCGACCTTCAAAACAATCGGACCGAGTGTCATTGGCTTGCAGTCGTGAATGCGCGCGAGGTCTAGCTCGGCCGGAGTAAAATCGCCTTCCGGACCAATTAACGTCAGCACGGTTGCGGGCCGGCGGCCCTTTTTGTCGTCCGCCCAGCCAGCGAGAACGGTCTTCAAATGGACGGCGTCAGATTGAAGCGAGCAAACAAGCCGCAAATCATAACGCGGGGCCGCGGCAAAAAACTGCTCGAGGGTTTGTGGGCCATGCACTTGCGGCAGCCAGTTTTGACCACATTGCTTGGCGGCTTCGATTGCCACCGCCTGCCACTTAGTTTGTTTTTGCGCCGCTTCTTGCGCGGTCAGGCGAACGATCGTGCGATTGGTGACAAGCGGCGCGATCTCTGACACGCCGATCTCGACAGCTTTCTCAATGATGAAGTCCATCTTTTTGCCCTTCGGAATTGCCGAAGCGAGCGTGATCTGGCAGCCCGGTGGCGGCGTGGTCGATTCGAGCGACTTGCGCAGGTGAACTTCGCGCGCGCGAACCGCGGAAATTTCCCCAATGATCACACGTCCGCGACCGTCGAAGAGGACCGCTTTATCGCCGATCTTCATGCGCAAAACGTTTTTGCAATGGTGCGCCTCAGATCCTGAAAGAACCAGCGCGTCCGCGTTCCAGTCGGCGGGCGGGAGATAAAAGCGATGCATCTGCTGTGACCGGGAGCGTTCACCCCGCCTTACGAATATTGCGATTGCTAGAACGTCCGTTCTCGAAAACTCAGCGGAAGAACCGCTTCGCACGCTCGAAGAAGCTGCGACGCAGCGGTGCATTTTCTTCGCCGCAGAGATCGGCGAATTCTTCGAGCTTCTGGCGCTGCTCAGCGTTCAACCGCGTCGGCACTTCCACAATCAAGCGCGCGAGGAGATTTCCCCGTTCCCGGCCATTCACGTTGCTGATGCCTTTTTCGCGTAGCTTAAACGTTTGGCCACTCTGCGTTCCTGCGGGCACTTTGAGATTTGCTTTTCCTTCCAGCGTCGGCACAGCGATTTCGCCACCGAGGGCTGCGATCGCGAATGGAATGGGCACTTCGCAGAAGAGGTTGTCGTCTTCGCGGTGAAAAATCTCGTGCTCTTTTACGTGCAGAACAACGTAGAGGTCTCCCGGCGGACCGCCGCGGATTCCCGCTTCGCCGTTTTGAGAGGAACGCAGCCGCGATCCATCCGCGATACCAGCGGGCACTTTAATCTTGATACGACCGGCCTTTTCGACGCGGCC
>JBDTYN010000060.1:0-6110 GCA_040005675.1 Chthoniobacterales bacterium | reverse complement strand
TATTTCCAGAAGCGAGAAATTGAAAACCCGCGCCTGAACGCCGAGCATCTTCTTGCGCACGCGCTCGGCTGTAAGCGAATCGAACTTTACCTCGCGTTCGAACGCGAGCTTGGCGAGGTGGAATTGGCTCCGTTAAGGGATCTGGTGCGCCGTCGTGCCCAAGGCGAGCCGCTCCAGCACTTGCTGGGCACGGTGGAGTTCTGTGGGCAGGTTTTCAGCTGTGATCGGCGCGCTCTGGTCCCGCGGCCCGAGACCGAAGAGCTGGTTGAGCATTTGCTGGCGATGACCTGGTCGGCGAACGCACGGATTGCGGATGTCGGCACAGGCAGTGGCGTAATCGCACTGAGCGTCGCCACACGCCTGCCCCAGGCGGAAATGCACGCCACCGATCTCTCGGCCGAGGCCCTGGCTCTAGCGCGTGAAAATGCGGAACGCCTTGGTCTTGCCGGGCGCGTCGAATTCCACGAAGGCTCCTTGCTCGAGCCGCTTGATGGCACGTTCGATCTCATCGTCGCAAACCTTCCTTACGTCGCCATCACCGACCGAAGCACGCTTTCGCGCGAAGTGTTGCACGACCCCGAGACGGCGCTTTTCGCTGGCCCGACAGGCGAAGAATTAATTCGCGAGCTGATCGGCGCGGCTGTGCCGAAGCTTCGCCCCGGCGGTCTGCTGGCGCTGGAAATTGGTCCTGGCCAGGCGGAGGCGCTGGGCACGTTTCTAGCGGACGAGAATTACCACGACATCGCCGCGATACGCGATTATGGAGGGCTGACACGATTTCTCTTTGCCAGGTATGGATAAAATCCTCATCCACGGCGGACACGCCCTCTCGGGTTCGATCAAAATCAGCGGGTCGAAGAACTCGGCGCTGCCGATCCTGGCGGCCACGCTCCTGACACCCGAGCCATGCATTCTGCACCGCGTGCCGGACCTGAGCGACACGAATTACATGACGCAGATTTTAATGCACCTCGGCGCACATGTGGAGCGCGCGAGCGGCACCGTGACCGTTCAGGCGGAGAAGGTCGAATCGATCGCGCCCTACGAGATCGTGCGCCGGATGCGAGCGTCGGTTTGTGTCATCGGACCGCTGCTCGGGCGCTGCAAGGAGGCCACGGTCTCTCTGCCGGGCGGTTGCGTGATCGGCGATCGACCGATCGATCTCCACCTCAAGGGTTTCGAAGGACTGGGCGCGGCTATTCGAGTCGAAAACGGGAATGTCAAAGTTTTCGCGCCGAAACTGACCGGTGCGGTCATCAGTCTGCGCGGCAAGTTCGGTCCAACGGTCCTCGGAACCGACAACGTCATGATGGCGGCTGTTCTCGCCGATGGGGTGACCGTGATTGAAGGTGCGGCTTCGGAGCCGGAGGTTGTCGATTTGGCGAACTTCCTCAACAAAATGGGGGCAAAGATCGAGGGGGCGGGGACGCGGCGCCTGATCATCGAAGGTGTACCGGAGTTGCACGGCGCAGAGCACGATATTATTCCCGACCGGATTGAGGCCGGCACTTTCCTGGTCGCCGGTGCCGTGGCTGGAAAAGGCGTGACGATCAAGCGCGTCAATCCCGAGCACGTTGCAGCGGTCATCACCGCCCTGCGCGACGCGGGTTACCGGGTCGAAACGCAGGAGGACTCGGTCACGGTCTCACCGAACGGTGCGGCCCAGGCGCTCGAACTGGCGACGGAGCCGTATCCCGGATTCCCGACCGATATGCAGGCGCAGATGTGTGCGCTCCTCTCGACGACCAACGGCATCAGCGTGGTGACCGAGAATATTTTCCCGCAACGCTACATGCATGTGGCCGAGCTGAAGCGGATGGGCGCTCATGTGCAACTGGAAGGCCCGACTGCGATCATTCAAGGCGTGGAACGCCTGACCGGTGCCCCCGTGATGGCGAGCGATCTGCGCGCCTCCGCCGCTCTGGTTCTGGCCGGGTTAAAGGCGGATGGGGTGACGGAAATCAGTCGCGTTTATCATATCGATCGCGGCTATGAGCATCTCGACGAGAAGCTGAGCGAACTGGGCGCACACATCGAGCGCGTGAAAGCGAGTTAAAATGGAACCAACACCTCTGCCGCAGCAACGCGCTTCTTCCAACAGCCGCACCTGGTGCGTTCTCTGCCACGCCAGCGCACTTTGCGGATTTTTTCTGCCCGCAGTTGGTCACATCATCGGTCCACTTTTGATCTGGCTGCTGAAGCGAGACGAACTTCCAGAGATCGACGAGCATGGAAAAGAATCACTGAACTTTCAGATTTCGCTCTTCATCTATGCCGCGGCCATCGTGGCCTCGTGTTTTGTCTTGATCGGACTGCTGCTCCTGCCTTTTCTCGCCGTTCTCCACCTCGCTAATGTCGTGCTTGTGGTCATCGCGTCGATCAAGGCCAGTGAAGGTCGGCTCTATCGATATCCGCTGACGATTCGTCTGATAAAATGAAGCAGAGCAAGCGTCCCGCTTGCTTCATTTTAGATCGCGAACCGCGGGCTCCCTCATCTTTGGTGGGGCCGATACGCCAGATAGAGTCCGTGCCGCTTTAATAGGAGGTGCGGCCAGCGCGCGCAGCGTTTTCATGTTCTCCACATCTTCGGCGAGGTCCTTGCCCTTCGGCGTCTCGAGGACTTTAGGGATTTGGCGGAAGCGGCGGTCCCGCATAATTACGCGAAATGGATCGAGTCCGATCTGGCCTTTTCCAATATGCTCGTGCCGATCGACCCGGGAGCCCCGCGCGGCCTTCGAATCGTTCAAATGCAACGCCGCCAGATGTCGCAGGCCTATCGCACGTTCAAATTCCGCAAACATCCGCTTCGTTCCGCGCACGTCCGTGATGTCATAGCCCGCCGCGAACACATGCGCTGTATCGAGACAGACGCAAAGCCGTTCCGGCTCGCGCACATTCGCGATGATGAACGCGAGTTGCCCGAAGGTGTGGCCAAGGGATGAGCCCTGGCCAGCCGTCGTCTCCAGCGCGATTTTGGTTTTGACCCGCGGGATTGCCGTGAACACCCGATCGATGGAGTCGACAATCTTGTTCAGACCGGCTTCGTCGCCTGCGCCGAGATGGGCGCCGGGATGGAGGACGAGGAACGGGAGGGCGAGCTGGTCCGCACGGATCAACTCTTCGCCCAGGGCGCGGAGAGAGTTCGCATGAAACTGTGGGTTGGTCGCGGCGAGATTGATCAGATAATTGGCGTGCGCAAAAACAGAGAGTAGTTCACCGCGCTGCCTGTGATCCAGAAAGGCAGCGATCTCCTGCTGCTCGAGCGGCCGCGCGAACCATTGCATATTATTCTTCACAAAAATCTGCATGGCCGTGCATTGGATTGAGCAGGCGCGCTCGATCGCCATCTGCGTCCCACCACCGATCGACATGTGGGCACCGAGGAGAACTTCCGAAGTCGCAGTGCGGATTGCGGATTGTTCCAGGTCACGGTGGCGCCGTTGCGGTCGTTTCCCGATTCCGAATTCCGAGGTCCGCATTCGTCAATTCAGAACCGCTTCGGCCGCCATGTCGGCTTGGTCAGACTGCCTTCCCCTTTGTACTCGAAAAGCTTGTAGACCGGTGCCAGCACAATCCCGGCTCCACTTGTGTTGATCCGAACGTCGAAATCGAGTTTGTCATCGAGAAAGAACACGTCCCCGTGACCGGCCATGCCAAAGAGTTTGCCCGAAACGTTGAAGTCATCGGTGTGAATGACGCCGTCGCGAATGGCGAAAGTTGACGTCGCCTGATGCGCAATGCTATAGCCGCTGCCGGGAAAAATGCTGGCCAGTACTCCGGAGAGCGGCCCGAAAACCGGAATCGCAAAAACGTCGCCGTCGCGCACTTGCACTTTCCCTTCGCCGCGCATCGAGCGTGCATCGTCACCTCGCCCGGTGAAATCGTAGTTGCCTTTTAGTCGGCCCTCAGCGCTTTTGAATTTGAAGTAGAGCTCGGTCAGCCGCGGAAAATCGATGCCATCGACTTCGATTTTGGAGCGGTAGCGCGGATCGCCTTTCGCCAGCGAGATATCCGCTTCGCCGCGCAAGTCACCGCCAAACAAGCCCGCGCTCAGATCATTGATCTGCAGCCGATCGTTCGTGAAAAGCAGACGCGTGGAAACGCGCTCTATCGGCAATGTTTTTCCGAGAAAGGTGTAGCTCAATCCGGCGGGCGCCTCGACGTCGATCTGAAGGTGATCGCCTTTTCCGCCTCGAAACTGAACCACGCCGTTGGCGGTCAGCCTCGGCGGCTGGCGAAAGCGGTAAGGCGTCACGGCCTTGAGCAGCTTCGGATCAATCCAATAGATGGCATCCGCCGGTCGCAGGGTGGTATGAACATTCGCGAGACGTACTTCGTGCTTCCTAAAGTCGTAGGTGAACGATCCGGTGCCGGTACCCTCGTCGCGGACCACATGTAAATCGGCAAAGGTGATCGCTCCCTCACCAAAGTGGATTTTGGCGCTGCCGCTATTCATCCACACTCCGCGAAAACGGGTCCTCTGCGTCGCAATCGTTCCGTCACCTCTCCACGTCCCGGGGTCTCGGCTGGCGCCTCGGATCGCCAGGCGCACCACGGGCGGGCGAGGCCATTCCCACTCCCGGAGGAACTTTCGGAGCTCGGTCGAGAGCGTGGAGGCGAAGACTGCTGGGTTAAGTGTGCTTTCGAGGTTCAGGCGGAAATCATTGGGCGCCTCGAACAAATCAGCCGCCAGCTCGCCCGTTTCGTGCCGGAGCCGCAGACCGCGGATCATGGTGCGATTGGCGTCCCACGAGAATTCGGAAGCGAGGCTCAGGAAGGACACTTCCTTCATGGCGAAGGCGCCGAGCGTTCCGCGCCCGATTACCTGAAATTTTGGAGCTTCGCCCGCCAGTTGCACAGAGCCTGAAAACTCGAGCGTGGGAGGCGCTGTGAAGTTGATATCGGCCAGCAGTTTTCCGAATCCAAACGAAGCCAGAAACTGCTTCAGATCGATCGTGCTCTGCGCTTGAAAGTCCGCGGTGTTGTCGGAGCGGCGCCAGCGGGAAGCGCCGGTGAACTTGCCTGCATCATCCGTCCACGCGCAATGGGTAAGGCGGAGTTCCTGGTCCGACCACTCCGCCTGCACCGCGACGGTCTTCATTTCGTAACCGGCGCGCTGCGCGTGTTCGCCCTGCAAGGTCGCTTCCACATGGGCTTCCTCCAGCCGAGACACGTCGCCGCTGAACTTGAGCTGCAAACGCGGCGGTACGCCGCCAAAACGAAAGCGGTTGAGCTCGGTCACTGTCGTCTGCAAAAGCTGCATTCTGCGCAGCCACTCTTCTTCGGAGAGATCGGGCGACGATTTGTAGTCCGCGCGTTTGATCAGCTGGCCGGTTGCCGCAATGCGAATCCCGCAAAAAAGTCCCTCAGCCTGGCTGACTTCGATCCGGTCCGCTGGGAAGTAAATATGCGCGCGCAACTGATGCAGCTCCGCCCGTGCAGCGCCGGTTGCCGACGCCGGCAGTGGGATCGTGAGTTCCGCGTTCCGCACATCCACCGCATTGAGAAACGATTGATGGTGGAGAAGCGCCGCGTAGTTAATGTCGAGCGACAACTGGCTGATCACAGCAATGGTGTTCTCGCGGTTGCGGTAGTCGTAGATGCGGACGTCCTGCGCCACGAGGCCGCGGAAAGGGTCGAGCGTGAGTCGACGGACAGATGCTTCCACGCCGTGTTTGCGCAATTCTTCCGTAACCCGGCGGCGCCATTCGCGACCGAAGCCCTTGCGCGCGAGATACCAGCCGGTAAAACCGCACGCGGCCAGCGTTGCGAGGATGACCAGATTTATCAGGCGACGACTAATCCAGCTCTTGAAGGTGCGCCGGCCGAATCCGTGCCCGGCCAACGCGGGAGGCCTGGGCTGGTCAAGCAGCTCGCGGGTCATTGCAACACTCGTACGGGAGACGGTATCTATTTCAAGGCGCCGAGCCGATGTTGGTGTTCGATGCGACGCGGCGAGGGCGCCGCGGCTCCAGCTGGACGCGGATTCAAGTTGGCGCCTGCTAAAACCGCGCCGAAAGAGGATCGTGAATCGAAAACAGATTAACCTAATCGATGACCGTCTCTGATTTACCCGCGACGAACGCGGCGTTCAACTTCATCAGTACGGT
>JBDTYN010000059.1:0-13567 GCA_040005675.1 Chthoniobacterales bacterium | reverse complement strand
GATCCCGCCAGCGGTGGCTGGTCTGGCCGTCGTTAACGCGGATGCCTTCCTCTCTCATCAAACCTCGGGTCGATCCTCTCGCGCGGTGGGCTTTAGGTCTCGCGGTCGTCATCATGATTTGGCCCACGCAGGGAGACATGGTGTGGAGCTTGCTGAAGAACGGTCGTCGCATCCAAGCCGTCTTCTTCGCCATCATTTGCTTCCTTATTGTCTTTGGCCCCTTTGTTCTGTCTTGCTGGAGGGTTGCACGGCACCGCGAGTTGCGAGGCAAAGGGTATTTGATCGCCACGGGAATGATTATCCTCTTGAACGTCTTCGTAATTGGTAATGCGCTCCTACATCCGCGGGACCCATCACAATGGCACCGATAAGGGATAGCGGGGTTGCTGCCATCTAACCGGGCTGATCCAGCTCCGTCGCGATTTGTTTATCATGGCTGTCATCGGGATAACGGGCGGTATTTCGACGGGGAAGACGACTTTCTCTGCATTCCTTGGCGAGATACTTCCCGGGGCGACGTTTTTTAATGCGGACCACGCAGCGCGCGATCTCGCGCAAAACGATCTGGGCGTGCGGGAACTGATCGCAAGCGATTTTGGCGAGGATATTTATTCTGCCAGTGGAGACTTGAATCGCGCCCGGCTCCGCTCGATAGTGTTTGCTTACGCGGAGAAGAAGCGGGCCCTCGAACAGATTTTGCATCCGCGCATTCGGCGGCAATGGGCGCTTGAAGCCCAACCCCGGCGCCATTCTTCCGACCTCTTTTTTGCTGATATTCCACTTTTATATGAAACCGCCGGTGAAGTCTTGTGCGATGCCGTCGTCGTCGTTGCCTGCTCGAACGAGGTACAGCTTGGACGGCTGATGAAGCGGGCATCGCTTGACCGCCCGACGGCTGAACAAATGATCGCAGCGCAAATGTCCCTCACGGAAAAAATCTCCCGGGCCGATCACGTCGTTTGGAACAATGGCGGACTGGATGTGCTGCGCGCTCAAGCCGCCATTCTTACGCAACGCTGGCGAGCTTGAGGATGGAGGAGGGGACGATTATTCCGGCGGCGATTTCCGAAGTGAAACCCGAGCAGACGAATGCCGAGGCGACGCCGCCCTCTCCGCCCGCGGGAGCGCCGTCGCTCCCGGCTTCGCTCGACATCAATGATCTGCAGGCACTCGCGCCGGAACAACTCGCCGAACTTAGTCGCCGCTTCGCGCTGCGGCTGCATCCCGGAAGATCGAGGCACGACCAGATCCTCGACCTGGTTCTCTGCGCGCTGCACCAGAATCTCCGGGTGATGGCGGCGGGATTCTTCGATCAACCTGGAGATTCCATCGGCGTGCTGCGCTGGCCGCAAATAAACTTTCTCTCCGTAGCCGAAGACGTCGGTGTTCCCCGCGCGACGATTCAACACTTTCACCTTCGACCCGGTCAGTCAATCGCCGGCACGATCCGCCTGCCGCGCGATCGCGAGAAGATTGTGATGCTTGATGAGGTTATTTCCATCGAAGGCCAGCCGGCGGACAGCTGGAGCGCGCCGACCGAGTTCGATAACCTGACGCCGCTCTATCCCGAAGGCCGCATCATGCTCGAGAATGCGCGGACAAAGTCGATCAGCGCGCGCGCTGTCGATCTGCTCACCCCGCTTGGCCGGGGCCAGCGCGGTTTGATTGTCGCGGCGCCTCGGGTGGGGAAAACAATCCTGCTCAAGGAAATCGCGAAAGCGATTTGCGTAAATCATCCGGAAATCGTCCTGATCATGCTGCTGGTCGATGAACGACCGGAAGAAGTGACCGATCTGCAACGCGAGGTCGATTGCCAGATATACAACTCCACTTTTGATGAAACCCCGCACCGGCATGTCGCAGTAGCGGAGCTCGTGCTGGAACGTGCGAAACGTCTGGTCGAGATAAAAAAAGATGTTGTCATTCTGCTCGACAGCATCACGCGGCTCGCTCGAGGTTATAATTCCTTGCAGCCGGGCAAAGGACGGACAATGTCCGGCGGCGTAGAGGCGAAGGCACTGCTCAAACCGAAGAAGTTTTTCGGCGCGGCCCGCAATGTGGAAGAGGGCGGCAGCCTGACAATTCTCGCCACCGCACTGGTCGACACGGGTAGTCGGATGGACCAGGTCATCTTCGAAGAATTCAAGGGCACGGGGAATATGGAGCTTCACCTTGACCGCTCGTTGGTCGAGAAGCGCCTTTATCCGGCGATTCATGTGCTCCAATCGGGAACCCGCCGGGAAGATTTGCTTTATCATCCGGAGGAATGGGAACGGGTGCAGGTTCTGCGCAAAACAATGGCCGCCCTGCCGCCAATTGAGGCGATGGAAAAGTTGATCGACAATCTCGAGGCAACGAAAACCAACGCCGAACTTCTTCTGAGTGGCCTGCGGTGATCGCGGACGACGCTCAACTCGCAGCGCTCCTCCCGCTGCTGCAAAGCGTCGATCGCGTTGCCGTCGATACCGAAGCCGATAGCCTGCATTGCTATCAGGAGAAGCTCTGTCTGATGCAGCTGAGCTTCGCGGGTGGTGATTATCTGGTCGATCCGCTCTCTCCGGCGGATCTCTCGCCTCTGGCGTCGGTGCTCGTGGCGAAAGAGATCGTGCTTCAAGGCGCGGACTTCGATCTGCGACTGTTGCGACGCAGTCTCAACTTCACCGCGCGGCGCGTTTTTGACACGGTCATCGCGGCGCGGCTCCTCGGGATTCGGGAGTTTAGTCTCGCGGCGCTTGTGCTCCGCTACTTTGGCGTAACGCTTGCGAAGGGCTCGCAGAAAGCGAACTGGGCGCGCCGGCCGTTGACCGCGCAAATGGCTGAGTATGCGATGAACGACACGCGCTACCTGCTGCCTTTGGCGGAGAAGCTGGAGGCGGAATTGGGCGATCGGGGCCGGATTGAATGGTTCCGGCAGTCGTGCGAAAAAGCTCTCGAACAGGCAGCCCTCGACCGCGTGCGCGAGGATGACGAGGTCTGGCGGATCGGCGGTTCAGGCGCGCTGCGTGGCGTTGCGGCAGCGGTCCTGCGCGCGCTGTGGCGCTGGCGCGACGGCGAAGCGCGAGCGGTCGATCGGCCCGCTTTTCACATTCTGCAGAATCATCTCCTGATCGCGGCCGCCGAAGACTTCGCGGCAGGAAAATCACCGGATTTCCGTCACTTCTCGCCCCGCCGACGCCGCGCCTTCGTAGACGCCGCCGAAGGCGCCTTGCAACTGGCGGAATCGGAGTGGCCGCAACGCCGGCCGCGTCTCGGAGTTCGTCCCACGCCTGAGATGGAGCGACGAGGCGATGAATTAAGGCGCCGTCGCGACGCCGCCGCGCACGAACTCGGGATCGAATCGGCGTTCATAGCGCCGCGGGCTGCGGTCGATGCCATCGCGGCCGATGTTGCACGGGCAGATGATTACCTGGTCCCGTGGCAACGGGAAATGCTCAGGGTCTGATTCGCTCCTTCGCGCATGGGGCGGTTAGGCTTGACGCGTGAAACTCGGAGCCTCAGAACAGGCGCTCCCGCATGGCCATCCTTCGTTCGCGACGCCTTTCGAGAGCTAGAATAAGCGTCCTTATTTGTAGCGCGTCTTTCTCCCTCTTCTCTTCCACACTCCGTTCGCAAACAGCCGACGTCGATCGTGCCCAACTGCTGCGGACGCAAGCCGACACGCGCACCGATTCCTCCACCTCTCCCGAAGGCGGGGAAGAGGAGTACGGAGGAAGCCCGAACGATCCGGACCTCGGCAAACAACAGATTCTCAGACGGCAGGAACGATATCAGCCCTTCACATTTTCGGTCGGCGCGCCGTTTTACTACACGTCGAATGCTGCCCTGACCCGAGGAAACGAGCAGGGCGATTTTCTCGTCGCACCGCAAGCGAGTTTCACCTACCAACCGCGACTGGCCCAGGCGCTTTACGCGTTCGTATCTGTGCAGCAGCAGATGTTTTATTACGAGCGCTTCAGCGACCTGAACTTCGGTAGCTTCGATGCGCGGGCGGGCCTAGTCTACTACCTGCCGCGACTCCATGATCTCACGCTTCGGGCCGGTTACGAGTATAACAGGCTGACTTTCGAGAACAGTATCGAGGATGAATTTTTCTCCAACCATTCGTTCTTTTTCAGCGCTGAGGTGCCGTTTCGCTTCGGGAAGGCGATCCAACTCTCGGTTGGTTTCGACGCCAATGTCAGTGTGTCAGCCGATCCGGAACCCCCTCGGCGAAATGACTATGACGTGTTCGTGGGCTTCGATGCGCAGCTCACGCGCGAGCTAAGCTTTGACGCCGTCGCGCGGTTGGCAGTCCGTGACTATTCGGTGGGTGATCGCACGGATGTCGGCGAAATGCTCGCGCTGAGCCTGAACTATCGGCTGACAAAATGGATCACGCTGAGCGCGATCAGCACCTTCGCGGCGAATCAATCCGATCAGTCGGCCTTCGACTACACCGTAGTTAACGTGGGCGGCGCGCTTGCATTTACCTGGAGGTTTTAGCGCGTTGAAACGGTTCGCGAGCGGCCGGGGCGTTGAGACTTGGGCACTGGCGGTTGCTTGCACTGTCTTCGCCCCTGTTTCCCTTCCGGCAGCCCCGCTCAGCGGCGCCCGAGTTACAGCGGTCAGCGGCGCCGTTCAATTAGTGGCAGGGGCGGACTCGCGCACAGCGGACGTGGACGACGAGATTCGCGGCAGCACAACTGTAAAGACACGCGTTAATTCGCGCGCAGAAGTCACCTTCGCGGACGAGACCGTTGCGCGCCTCGGCGCAAATACGCTCCTGCGCTTCAACCAGGGAGCCCGCAGTATGGAGCTGGGTGAAGGGGCCATCCTGCTGCGGGTGCGAAGGGGAACCGGAGGCGCGAAAATCGAAACTCCGGCCGTCACCGCCACAATTACGCGAACCACCGTCCTTTTCGACTTTCACGATAAGACGCTCTTTAAGTTCATGGTCCTCGAAGGCGTTGCCCGGTTAAGCTCAAACGGTGTCCGCGGGCGATCTGTGCGTGTTCACGCCGGAGAAATCCTCGTCGGGGAACCGGGTGACCCACTTGGCCGCCCGGTGGCAATTAACCTCGCAGAAGTAATGAAAACGTCGCGACTCGTCAGCGAATTTCGCCCGCTCGGAAGTGAGCCACTCATCGCCAAAGAAATTCGTAAACAGCGTAAGCGCAGCCGCGGCGGAGCATTGATCAACACAGGTCCGGGATCGGAGCTTGACCAGAGTGCTCAAGACACCATCGAGAGGAGGGCAACTGCCTTTCCGACCGCACCGACCGGTGGCGATAAACCTCCACAAGCTCGCCCCTAGGTCAGTTGTAGAGCTGCGAAATCCTAAAGGAGACCGAGGAATGACACGTGTTCTTACCGCCGACGTTCGTCAAGATAACCCGCTCCGAGCGCCGCACCCAGTAGGATAAGCGCAGCCGCAGTGGCAAATGGCACCGGGTCAAACGGTGCCGGTGGCAGGGAGACAGTCCCCGCCTCGTTCGTCTTCGCGGCATGCCGGACATACCTGCCAGAGCGCGGCGGCCGGAATCGCTCCGAGAAACGGTCGACGCGCTCCGCCAGCTCGGTATCGCACATCGGAATGCCATGTCCGGCTGCGACGACATTAGGCCGCAGACGACTCAGTTGTTTCAAGGAAGCCCGCGTGGCATCCCAATCGGTGTTAAACGGACTTCCCGCCCGCGCTAGCATCTGCTTGCCGGTAAGCAGGCCGCTCCACGAATCCATGTTCATCGTCGCGAAAGCATCGCCGGCGAGGAGCACGCGGTCGGCTGGACGAAAGAGGGAAACGTGACCGGGAGAATGGCCCGGCGTTGCCAGCCACTCCCAGCCCGGCGCGCCCGGCACTCCGTGAGGTTGAAGCGGACGGATACGACTGCCGAAATCGCGGGCGCGTGACGGCATGAAACGCGAAAGAAAAGCGATTGCCCCGCCGACAGTGGGGTCGGGTGGGGGATACGAAGAGACTCCAGTGAGATACGGCAGCTCGAGAGGATGAGCATAGATCGGGACGTCCCATCGTTCCGCCAAGTTTAGCGCGGAACCTGCGTGATCGAAGTGTCCATGCGTCAGGACGATCGCTTCGGGTCGGGAATCGGTACCGAAACGCGCGGCCGCGGCCTCGGCGATTTCGTCGGCCCTGCCGGGGAGGCCGGCGTCAATCATTGTCCACCCGGCTCCGGGCCGGCCGATGAAATAAACGTTAACAAAACTGACCGGCAGCCAGCCGACGTCCGGCGCGATTCGCGTGATAGGGTGCATGGTTTGTGACAGCTCAGTACGCTACCTTGAAACGAAGTCTGTGCGCCAGTCTGCTGTATCGGAAATCATGGAATGGTAAGAGTTTGTCCGACCTTTAGCTTCTCCGGGTTATCGATACTGTCCTGGTTCGCGTTTAGGATTCTCTTCCAGCGCGTGCGCGTTTTGTAAAACTTCCGCGAGATCGACGCAAGCGTATCGCCAGCCTGCACAACATAGGCGCGCCCGCCTGTTTTGTTCGCGACCGCGCCAGGTTTTGCCGCGCCGCGTCCAGTTTTGTCGCCGGGAATATTTCGCTCTCGCAGGTGCTGATCCTCGATCTGTTTGTGCAGGCTAAGGTTTTCGTTTCGGAGGCGCGTGGCTTCGGCATGAGTCACAACCGCGTCTCCCGAGAGGTTCGTGATCAAGGCCAGCTCGTCGCGTTTCATGAAATTCTTCACCTCGTTCGCGTGTGAGCCCGCTGGCGCGAGCGTGAGATAGCGCTTGAAGTGATGCAACGCGTTCAGCGGCTCGTTCATCTTATCGTCATAGAGCAGACCCAGCAGATAATGTATTTCAGCGGCGCCTTTCGGATCCTCGAGCGCGGACTCGTAAAGCTGAATTGCCTGGAGGTAGTCGCCGCTTGCCGCCTTCGCATCTGCGTCTTTCACAACTTGCGTTCCGTGCGGCGTGATCATCCGATCGCAGCTCGTGCAGAGACAGAGAAGAAGAACGACCACACCTGAAGGGAACGTCGCGCCTGCGATGTAATACCGCAGTTTTGCGGCGCGCGTGCATTTTGAACCCAGCATGACTTCCGTGCTTACATGCGAACGCGCACGTGCTTCAACCGTTTTGCCGGGAGTCTCGGCCGATCGTCGCTTCATTTCGCGGAGAGGCGATCGACATAATCCGACCACGCCTCGATGCCGCCTGCGAGATTGTAGAGATTCGTGAAACCAGCTTGTTGCAGAAGATCGATCGCATGCGCGCTCCGCGTGCCGACTCTACAGTAAACAACCACATCGCGATCCCGCGGAATCTCGCGCATCCGGGCTTCCACGTCCCCGAGTGGAATGAGCTGCGCCTCTTCGATGCTGCCGAGAGCGTGTTCGTACGGCTCCCGCACATCGAGCAATGCCAGCGAACCGGGGTCGCCTAATCTCGCCGTCACTTGTTCGGGAGAGATTGGACGCACAGGAGTGACTTCTTCCTCCACGACTCCCCGCTGCCCGCAGAACAGTTCGTAATCAATCGGAGCGGAAATCGTCGGATGTTCTCCGCAAACCGGACACTCGGGATCGCGTCGGAGGTTGAACTCGCGGAACTTGAACTTCTCCGCATCGAAATGGACAAGTCGGCCGACGAGCGAATTACCCAGACCAAGAATCAGCTTGATCGCCTCGAGCGCCTGCATCATTCCAATAATCCCAGGCACGACGCCGAGAACGCCGGCTTCCGAACAGCCCGGCACGGTCCCCGGTGCGGGCGGGGTGGGAAAGAGGCAGCGGTAGCAGGATCCTCCGAGGTGCGGAGCGAAGACTGTGGTTTGGCCTTCGAAGCGGAAGACCGAGCCGTAGACATTCGGCTTTCGACCGAAGACACAAACGTCGTTTGAGAGATAGCGCGTCGCGAAGTTATCGGAACCGTCGATCACGACGTCGTAATTCGCTATGATTTGTGGCGCATTGCTGCTCGAGAATCGGCACGCGTGCAGCTCAATTTCCACATGTGAATTCAGATGTTGCAGACGATCTTTGGCCGATGCCAGCTTCGCGCGACCGATGTCGCTCGTGCCATGCAAAATCTGTCGCTGCAGATTTGACAGCTCGACGCGATCTTCGTCGACCAGCCCGAGGACGCCGAGGCCCGCCGCCGTCAGATAGAACGCCGCGGAGGATCCGAGACCACCCGCGCCGATGCATAGCACCCGCGCGGCTTTCAACCGTCTCTGGCCTTCGAGCGTAACCTCCGGCATGAGCAGGTGACGCGAATAACGCGCCAGCTCTTTCCGGTCGAGCGCCACTGCCGCGATGCGTTCTGAGGGAATGATGCCGTCTTTCATCGCGCGGTTCAGGATTGCACCTGATCCCATTTGATTCCGACGATTCGCTGATCGCAAAAGCGCTTAAGCGATTTTGGAAAAGCGAGAAATCGCGCGCGATCCCGCTCGCAAAAACCGACCTGCCCGAAATCGGTCCCGGTCTCTGTCGGCAGGATTGTCATGATGCGCTCGTTTCTCAAGAGCGTTTGAAAATTCCGATCTACGGCCGGTTTCTGCCACAGTGTGTAGACCATCGGCGCGCCACACTTTTCCAGAACCGCAGCGAAGCGCACGTTCTTCACCTTGAGCAATTTCATTTTCAATTAGCGACGGCCCTCCGAGTTGGTGCGCCGGTAAAAAGTCCGCCAGAGAACTACGGCAAGGAGAATCAGACTACCGTTGCTGCATTCCTGCCCTGGCGGGGTTCGTAAGTTCTCAGTCCATAGCCCCTGGCGGAAAGAAACGTTCGCGCAACGGCCGGTGGGCGCAAACACCTTTTCTCTCCGGTGTACTTTGGTGCTGGTATATTTCACGCGGTCATCCCGAGCGAAGCCGAGGAATCCCGCGGCATTTCCATCGGTAGGGCAATGGGATTCCTCGACTCCGCTCCGCTCCACTCGGAATGACCAGCGAAACTGTCCCACTACCCGCACTTCGTTGCGTTGACAGCCCGCGCGCGGTTTGCTTGCATCGCTGGGTGAAGTTCATTGCCCTTTGCATTTTGACCGTTGGATGCTCGTCCTGCATGACGCTGGAGAACCGGCGCGATCTCTACAGCGCGGATCCCGAAATCTATGGCCGCGCCGGTTCCACCACGATGGTAAGACGGCAGACGACGAGGACGACGGTCAGACCGTCCCTGCGTCTGACGCCCGCCGAGCAGGAAGAATTTCCGCCATTGCCTGGCGGTGAGTAATGAATTAGCCGAACGGCAGGTTCGCTTTGATCCGCGCGACGTCGGTGCGGTCGACGACTTGTGACTTGGCCATCTGGCGCTTCCGTTTCGCGCTTTTGGAGGAGAGAAGATGCCGCCGCGACGCTTGCTGCCGGAGCACTTTGCCTGTGCCGGTGATCTTGAAGCGCTTCGCCACGGCTTTGCGCGTCTTGCTACGGGCGATCGGTTTCGGCATAAGGCGCGCAAGATAGTGGCGGTTCCAGCAGGTGACAACTGCTTTCACCGGCAGCGCGCCCGCCTGAAACAAACTTCTCGCGTCCGCCTTCCAAAGCAGGAAATTGCCGTCACATGACCGAAGCCAGCCCGGAAAAACCTCACGTTATCATTGTTGGAGCCGGATTTGGGGGACTGGAAGCGGCCAAGCATCTTGGAGACAAGCCCGTCCGCGTCACGGTCATCGATCGGACGAATCATCACTTATTTCAGCCGCTGCTTTATCAAGTGGCTACTGCCGCCCTTTCGCCTGCTGACATCGCTGCGCCGATTCGCGGGGTCCTCGGGAAGTATGCAAATATCGAGGTGATGCTGGCGGAAGTGCAGGCGGTGAATGTCGCCGGCAGAACAGTGCGAACGCTCGAACGCGAGATCGCGTACGACTATCTGATTCTTGCGACCGGTTCTCGTCATTCGTACTTCGGACATGACGAATGGGAAAAGCTGGCGCCCGGCCTGAAGAGTCTCGAAGACGCGGTCGAACTGCGGCGCCGACTGCTCATGGCCTTCGAATACGCCGAGAAAATTCCCGATGAAGCCGGACGCCGGGCCGCGATGACATTTGTTGTGATCGGCGGCGGTCCCACCGGTGTGGAGATGGCCGGGGCGATCGCCGAGATCGCGCGCTACACGCTGTCGAAAGACTTCCGGCACATCAATCCGTCGGACGCGCGCATCATATTGGTCGAAGGAGATTCGCGCGTGCTTGCCGCTTTCCCGGAAGATTTGCAGATCAGCGCGATGAAGCAGTTGCAGGACTTGGGTGTCGAACTTCGCACCGGCGTCCATGCAACCGATCTGACGGAGGCAGGGCTGAATGTCGGAAATGAATTCATTCCCTGTCGCGTCAAAATCTGGGCGGCAGGGAACACTGCGTCATTCGTCGGCAAAACACTCGGCGTCCCGGTCGACCGCCCCGGCCGCGTGATCGTAAATGACGACCTCACCATTCCGGATCATCCCGAAGTGCAGGTCATAGGCGATCTCGCCACGTTCACACATCAAACCGGAAAGCCCCTGCCCGGCGTTTCACCAGTCGCGATTCAGGAAGGCCGTCATGCCGCAAATAACATCCTGAACATGCTGGAAGGACGGAAGCCGCAACGTTTTTGGTATTGGGACAAAGGCAGCATGGCGACGATTGGCCGCAACAAGGCGGTCGCAGACCTGAGGTTCGTTCACTTCAGCGGACTTCCGGCGTGGCTCGCCTGGCTATTTGTGCACGTCGTTTTTCTTGTCGGCTTTCGCAATCGCGTGGCGGTCCTGCTCCAATGGGCCTGGGCCTATTTCACCTTCAACAAAGGTGCGCGGCTGATTACCCGCAATTTTCAGGCGGAACAACGCCCACTGGCGTGAGGTCGAAGCACTCGCTTCCGAATTATCGCATCGCCGTTGTCGGAGCGGGCGCGATCGGCGGATATTACGGGGCGAAGCTGGCGTATTATGGCCGCGACGTGCATTTTCTCATGCGCGGAGACGTGCGCGAGGTTCGGCGGTTCGGTCTTCGGATTCGCGGCAAGAACGAGAACCTCCGCGTCGCAAAAGTGCAGGCGCACGCAACCACGGAAGAGATCGGACCATGCGATCTGGTGATCGTCGCCTTGAAAGCGACTTCCAATGCCGATCTCCCCGCGCTAATTCCGCCGCTGCTCCACGAGCGCTCGATCTTGCTCACGCTCCAAAACGGTCTCGGCAATGAAGAGCTGCTCGCGTCGGAATTCGGAGCCGAACGTATCATCGGTGGGCTTTGTTTCGTGTGCCTGAATCGCATCTCGCCGGGCGTGATCGAGCATTACGATCACGGTCATGTTTCCCTCGGAGAATTCAGCGGCTATCCACTGCCGCGAACGCATGACATCAGCTGGGAATTCAAACGCTGCGGTGTCGTTTGCAATGTGGTGGAGAACCTTGCGCTCGAGCGCTGGCGGAAGCTTGTCTGGAATATCCCGTTCAACGGGCTTTCCGTCGCTGCTGGCGGCCTCGACACCGGTGCGATCCTTGCCGACGACAGACTGCGGTTCACGGCCCTTGAGCTCATGGACGAGGTCATCCTGGCCGCGAACAAGTGCGGCCACGCGTTGCCAACCGCGACTGCGCTCGTGCAAATGAAGCGCACCGCCTCGATGGGCGCTTTTAAACCTTCAACGCTGCTCGACTTTCAAGCCGGGCGTCCGCTCGAAATCGAAGCCATCTGGGGTGAACCATTGCGGAGAGCGGCAGCGGCAGGCGCCGCTACTCCCCGCTTGCGGGAACTCTACGAAACATTGAAACAGATCGACACAGCACGCAGCACCAGGCGTTCCGAGCTCGCGCAGGCATGAAGGGACAAGCCCGTGGCCCCGGAGAAGCGCCACGCATCACCGTCTCTAACCGACAGCGCGCAGTCTCTCTTCGACTGGACGCGCTGCAGCGGTTTGCCTCGCGCGCGCTGACAAAATGCCTCGAAGTGAAACAAAGGCGCGGCGGCGTTTTGCGAGCGATCCCGAAAATTGCCGTGACGCTCGTGTCTGATCGACGAATGGCGACGTTGCATCGGAAATTTCTCGGCCTGAGCGGTCCGACGGATGTCATCACTTTCCAGCACGGCGAGATTGCGATCAGCGCTGACACTGCATGCCGGAACGCGCAGGAGTTTGGCACCTCGTCAGAGCGTGAAGTGCAGCTCTACATTGTGCATGGTCTGCTTCATCTGCATGGATTCGACGACACAAATGCCGCCACCGCCCGTGTCATGAAGTGCACTCAAAATCGCATCGTCAAGGCAGCGGTCGCTGATCTTGAGGACTGTCGTTCGGGCCCCTGCGGCGCGGTGAATCTCCACTCTGCGAAAAAACGATCGAAGCCGACTGCAAACCGGATGTCCGGTTGAGCGTGAACACGGACTGGCTCGCCCGCATTGCACTCTCCTTTGCAGAGCTGCGCCGTTGAACTGCACAGGCTGTATGTTAGTTTTCTCGCTATGACGAAGCGGCGAAGTTTCGATAGTGGGTTACGGGAGCCTAACGAATCAAGCGCTCCGCTCCACATTCCGACGGCGGCTTCGCCCCGGGCCGCGGTAGAGAATCCCGAGGTGGAGCAGGAAACGCGCACGAGCCAGGAAATCGACGTGCCGTGGCAGGTGGTTGTGCATAATGACCCCGTCAACTTGATGGCCTACGTCACCATGGTTTTTCAGAAAATCTTTGGACTGCCCCGAGAAAAGGCGGAGCAACACATGCTGGAGGTGCATCAAAAAGGACGGTCTGTCCTCTGGAGCGGCGTGCGCGAACGCGCGGAACTCTACGTTCAACAACTCCATGGCTATCTGCTTTTAGCTACGCTCGAGCGCACACCCTGAAATATGGAAGTTTGCCGAGACGGTGACGCGCTTGAGATTCGCGATCTGGATCCGTTCTTGGCCGAGCTTCTGCGGCAGGTCCCGCCCAGCGCAAACCCAGAGGGGGTGGAAGCAGCGCAAAACCGGCTCTTCAGCGATCCTGTCTCTAATCGGGAAGGGGAAATGTGCGCGGAATGGAAACTCTATGTTGAACCAGAGCTGCGTCGACTTTTTCAAAGCGCGACGGCAACGGTGACCGCCGACCTGCAACAACTGAATGGCAATGAGAAGTCGTTTGCGAACTGCACCCTCCGCTTCGCCTTAAGCAATGCCGAAGCGTGGCTGAGCGCCCTGAACCAGGCGCGTCTCGTTATCGCCGCGAAGTTCGACTTCACCGAAGGAGAGTTGTGTGATCATTACCGGTCGCCGATCGGATCGCGGCGCGATCTGAGCCTGTTCCAGGTAAATTTCTATGGGTTCCTGCAAGAATGGATCCTGCGGGAACTCGGAAAGCTCTGAAGCGGGCCTCAGTGCTGGCTTTTGGCGCGCACCATCGCCATAAGCCGCTCTTTCAGAGCGTCAGACGTTTTTTCGGGTTTAAGACTCAGCGCAAACGCCTCATGCAACCCATAGCATTCGGCAATGAAGTTTTCTGCTTTTTGCGCGTAGAATCGCCGGGCTTCTTCAAATTCTTCTGTCTCATCCATTTCCAGCGCGCCGATCACATAAAGCCGGGCACGATTCTGGAATTCTTCAAAGCTCATCTTTCAGTTCCTTCAGGCCGTCGTAGATTTTCTTCAGCCCCAATTCG
>JBDTYN010000058.1:0-14403 GCA_040005675.1 Chthoniobacterales bacterium | reverse complement strand
CACGGTAGAGAAATCCTCCCGAAAGCCGACAAAGTGCCCGAACGCGCCCATCACCACCTCGAGTTTCGTGAATGGCTTCCCGTCACGATCGGTAACGCGCAAGGTGCCCGGCACTGTGTCCTTTTGCTGAATGATTGCTTTGTCGAAGCTTAGATCGAATCGATAGCCATCAACTTCGGCATGTCTACTTTCTGGTTCGTCACCAGCTCGCCGCCCCTCTCGTGGCGTAGTGGATGGTATGTCGGCAACGGGGAACTGCTGGATGTGGCTCAGTGCTGGTTTTAAATCGGCCCAAACGCGGTAAGTATCGGGCAATGCTGGTATGAAACTAAAAGCGTACTCCCCGTCACCGACTAGCTCGGGATGTTCGTGATGATAATCGGTTTCGCTGATGTCACTGATGAGCAGGTGAATTTTCCGAGTGTGTGCCTCTTCAAGATCACTCAGTCGAACGGGACGGTTGTCGCTGTTGAACAATAGCCGGATGCGCAAATCGGCTTTCTTGCCAACCTCCAATAATGCTTTCGCGATAATCTCGGCCCGGATGAGGGGAGTTTGCGAGAGCTGCGGCTGTGTGACGTAGATCGGCTCCAGCGACATGCCGCAAATGCGGCACGTTCCAGCGGCCGACTCCATCAGCTCGGAATGCATGGGACAAGACCAGAGAGGCGGCAGAATGTTCAGCGCCTCCTCAGGGTATAGCGACTTTATCGCCGCCCATGCCTTACGAGCGTCGGCGAGGGCCGCTCGGCATCTAACCGGATCCGCTTCAACTGCGGTGGTCCAGTTGGCAATGTCAGCGCGAAATTTCTCGCAACTATCTTTCCAACGCTGCCTGCGCTCGCCGAAGATCATGACGGACCTGTCATCCAGTTGACTGACCTCTTCGGAAAGTGCGCTTGCTATTGACGGCGCCGACTCGCCCGTGGCGCTCTTCGCCATCTCATCAAGCCGCCCGTCTATTTGCTTTACCAGCTGCGCCACCGTCTGGACGACCTCCTGAGCGGAGAGATTGCAGACCCACAAGAGGCCTGCGGTGAGAGTTGCTATGAAGCGGCGGTTTGACATCTTTTCCGGCGCCAGTTTACAATGCGTTCAATTGAATTCCCCGAGGCTTTTTTACCTCTCGCTCTTTCTTTATCTCGCCCTTTGCTGGCCGGCCAAGTCATGGGGATGCGACGCGAGCGACGACACTGATTATCCAAAGTCGGTCGCCCTGGCTAAAAAGACCAATCGGCCGCTGCTGCTGGCGTTTCTTGGAACGGACTGGAGCCTTTCAAGCCTGAAGTTGGATCGTGAAGTTTTCGATGAAGGCGCGTTTGCGGACGACTCCAAGTATAACTATCTGCTCTGCAAAGTGCACTTTTACCAAACACAGGAGCGACCGCCGGAGATCGTGCGTCAAAACGAAGATCTCGCGGTGAAATATCGCATCGAGCGTTTTCCAACCGTCGTTGTCTTGAGCCCTGAAGGTGCCGAGCTGGGCAGAACTGGCTACATTCCTGGCGGAGTCGAAAAGTTCGCGACAACGGTGAACCAGATTTTGATAAAAGCCCGTTCGTCACAGGAACACTAGTCGGGTAGAGGAGTAATTTAGCCGAGGCTCCGGCCGAACACAGCCACGCGATCAGCGTCATCTAAAGAGCTTTTCCTGTTTACCTCTGCTACGCGAATGCGTAGGGCTATCGCATCCGGAAGCTAAATCTGCCGAACCGATCGATCAGCTCCGGCTGGCCCGGCGCTGATGTAGCCAATCTTCAAGGTCGAGCAGCCGCCAGAGCGGATTCGCCCGGAAACGTAGACTCCAGCCGGCGATTTTCTCCCGCGGCATCGTGGCGTGCGCGCTCATCCATCCGGCGACCTCCGCGTCGCTGGCGCCGGTCGCGACGAACTCCCGCAGCTCGCCCGCATTCAGGCCCGTCGCAGCGAAGAACCGGCGATCCATCGGGCAGTCATAATGATAGGAGCCGCTTTGTCCGACCAGTTCCGCCCGGCACTTGTCTACCGCCCGCGCGGCCACAGCGGGGAAATGCTCCCCCAGCGCCGCCCGCGGGCTGCGCGGAGCAGTTTGATTCAGGTCAGGCGCAAGGGCGCGGAGATTCGCGGGATTCACAAGGAGCCAGCGGAAGCCTTGCCCGAAGTCGCTGAATGTCAAAACAGCCGCGCTGAGCAGGCTGCATGCGTCGTGGCATTCTCGACTTCGCCGGCAACGGCGGCCTCCTGGCGGCGGACGACTCTGCCCATCGGAAGCCTTCTGGGGCGGATCTGGTTCGATTGACCGGTGGGGAGCGTGCCCGCATACTGGCGCTCCATGGCGACCGAGCGCACGCGCAATTTCTGTATCATTGCGCACATCGATCACGGCAAGACGACGCTTTCGGACCGGTTGCTCGAACGCACGGGCACGATCCACGCGCGCGATGCGCAGGATCAATTGCTCGATTCGATGGACCTGGAACGCGAGCGCGGGATCACGATCAAGGCGCACCCGGTCACGATGCGTTACACGAGCAAGGCGGGCGACGATTACGTGCTAAACCTGCTCGATACACCGGGGCACGTTGATTTCGCCTACGAAGTTTCCCGCTCTCTCGCGGCCTGCGAGGGCGCGCTGCTGATCGTGGATGCAGCGCAGGGAGTGGAGGCGCAGACGGTGGCGAACATCCATCTCGCGCACAAGCAGGGGCTGACGATCGTGCCGGTGATCAACAAGATCGATTTGCCGAACGCCGATCTGCCCTCGGTGCACAGGCAGCTGGAGGAAATTCTGCAGATACCGGCGGAGGAAGCGCTGGAGGCGAGCGCGAAAATGGGCATCGGCATCGATGAGATTTTGGAAGCGGTGGTGCACCGGATTCCGCCGCCGCAGAAACCGCGCGACGGTACGCTACGCGGCTTAATTTTCGACTCGGTCTTCGACATTTATCGCGGCGTAATCGCGTATGTCCGCGTTTTTTCCGGCCAAATCGTGGCCGACCAGGCAGTCAAATTCATCAACGACGATTCGCGCTACGACATCAAGGAAGTGGGTGTTTTTACCCCGAAGATGTTCGCACAGCCGAAACTGAAAGCGGGCGATGTCGGTTACTTCATCGCGAATATCAAGAGCACGGCCGATATTAAGATTGGCGACACCGTGACCGACCAACGCAACCCTGCACGCGAGGCGCTGCCTGGCTTTCAGGAGATTCATCCGATGGTCTTCAGCGGGATTTACCCGATCAACACCGCGGATTTCGAGCATCTCAAAACCGCGATCGGGAAATTGCGGCTGAACGATTCGGCCTTCGTCTATCAACCGGAGAGTTCGGTCGCGCTCGGCTTCGGGTTTCGCTGCGGCTTCCTCGGGTTGCTTCACATGGAAATCATCCAGGAACGGCTCCGGCGCGAGTACGACATGGATATTATCGCGACGTCACCCAGCGTCATTTACGAGATTCTGACCACGCGCGGTGAGACGGTGCTGGTGGATAACCCGGCGCACCTGCCGGACCCGAGCGTGATCGACGAAATCCGCGAGCCGATTGTGAAAGCATATGTCCTCTGTCCGAACGAAAGCATCGGCGACATCCTCCAGCTCATTCTGGAAAAGCGCGGGACGATGGACCACACGGAGTCGCTCGATACGCGCCGGGTGATGTTGCATTGCGAGCTGCCGCTGAACGAAATCCTGGTCGACTTCAACGACAAGATCAAAAGCATCACGCGCGGTTATGGCTCGATGGATTACGAGCATGCCGGTTACCGTGCCGCGAAGCTGGTGAAGCTGGACCTGCTCGTGAATGGCGAACCCGTGGACGCGTTCTCGATGATCGTGCATCGTGAGCGGGCCGACGCGCGCGGCCGTCAGCTGGCGGCGAAACTGAAGGAAGTGATCCCGCAGCAACTTTATCAGGTCGCGATTCAAGCCGCGATCGGTGGCAAAATCATCGCGCGCGAGAGCGTTTCGGCGTTGCGAAAGAATGTGACTGCGAAATGCTACGGCGGCGATATTACGCGGAAACGCAAGCTGCTCGAAAAACAGAAAGAGGGCAAAAAGCGGATGAAAAGCATCGGCAAGGTCAACATCCCGCAGGAAGCGTTCATCGAAGTCTTAAAGTCGCAGTAGGATTCTTTCCCATGTTCAAACCTCGATACGTGCAACACAGCAAGCTGCTCCTGCGTCACGCGCAGAAGTACCTTCGTTACAAAAGCGATGTGCTGGAAGCGGCGCAGCGTGAGGAGATCGAAAGCAGGATGAAGGCGTTGGAGTCTGCCTTGGGTCAGCGCGATAAAAAACGGATCGATACCGAAGCAGAAGCGCTCGATGCCCAACTGCACCAACTGACGCCGGTGACATGGGAATCGCACTGGCGCGAGAACTGTGAGGTCATTCTGGTGGCAATCGTCGTGGCGGTGGGAATCCGTTCCTTTTTCCTACAGCCTTTTAAGATTCCGACAGGGTCGATGCAACCGACGTTAAACGGAATCATCGGTCATCCCACTACTGCGCCCTCACCGAACATCCTGCAGCAGATCGCGGAGTTTTTCGTGCTCGGGCGCAACTACATCAATGTCGTTTCCGCGGTTGACGATCGTGTCGAGCAGATTGTGCCGAAGAAGTTTGGGTTCTTCTTCACCTTCTCGCGCGTCATTTGCGAGCATCAAAAATTTCTGGTTTACGCGTCGCCTGAGATCCTGCGACAGGATTTCAAGCTTGCCGCGGGCAATCGCTACCAGCGCGGCGACGTCATGGCGCGGGGCGCAGTTGACACGGGCGATCAGGTCTTCGTCGATAAATTCAGCTATAACTTCGTGAAGCCCCGGGCGGGCGATGTTTTTGTTTTTCGAACGGACAACATTTTCGGAATCCAAAGCGATCCGGAGACCGGCGCGCCCTATTTCATCAAACGACTGGCCGGCGTGCCGAACGCGGTTCTGCGCGTCGCGCCGCCGCTGCTTTACATCAATGGCGAGCTGGCGCAGCGGTTCGGATTCCGGCGGGTGATGGAGGCGAAGCGTCCCTATCGCGGTTATGCGCCGGGACGCGATTATCTGTCGGAACCGGAGAGCAGCTTCACCGTGCCCGGGCACAGCTACTTCGCGATGGGTGACAACAGTTACAACAGCTACGACAGCCGTTACTGGGGTCCGGTGCCGGAGGAGAATCTTGTCGGGCGCGGCCTCTTTGTTTACTGGCCGTTCACCCGTCACTGGGGTGTGATTCGTTAGGCGAGCGTTCCCATGCTCTCGACCGCGTCGCGAGTGTATCCGCTCCTCGGGCTCTGTGGCGGATACGCAATCGTGATGCTCTCGAATCCGATCCGGCTGGCGCTGCGTGACGGTCTGCGCTGCATCCTCCGGTTCAAACGTATCTGGCTGACCTTCGCGCTGCTCGGCTTCGCCTACACCGTTTTCCAAGTCGCGACCTTCACGCCCGTGCAACGTCTGGCCGATCTCGACTTCAGCCAGTTCGGGACGCTCTCCACCTGGCAATGGCCCCATCTCGCGGACGTCTGGCGCGAAACGCCACTCCCCGTCCTGGAAGCCATCGCGGGATTATTCGACAACGCGACCACCACTTATCCACTCTCGGTCGTCGGAGCGATTCTGCTGGCAGTAAACTGGAAAGGATTGCATGGCGATTTGCTTCAGGCTCTGCGGAAGCGCTATCGCTTCTGGAGTTATCTTATTTACCTCGTCGTGTTGGTGAGCGCGTTCGCCGCTCTCTGTAAGCCGATTGTCTTTTGGCGATTACCGTATTTGGGCGCGTCCATGCCCGCCGCGAGTTTGCTGCAAGTCTCTGCCACGGTGGACGCCGTCGCGTTCATCTTCGAATATCTCGTTGGCGTTTATATCCAGGTTTATCTGATTACGGTCTGTCTCGCGTGGGTGAAGGGTTTGAGCTTTACGGAAGAGGCGCTCTTCCATTTTGCCGTGCGCCGGTTCGCCTATGTCCTTCGCTGGGCTGGCGTGGTTGTCTTCGTTAGTATCTGTCTGGTGCGCGTTCCGTTGCTGGTATCTTACTTTCGCGACGTGCCTGGCGTGCTCGATTACCTGCCGCTGCAGCGCGTGCTCATGAGCGGACTTATTATCCTGTTCAGTTCGGTGCAAATCTCGCTCGCCCTCCACAACGAAACGCTGCGCGAAGCGATCCGCGCCCACCGCGATTTTCTGCGAAGAAACTCCGCTCGCTTTGGCTGGTTTCTGCTGATTTGTGCGCTCCATTTCTGGGCCCTGATCGCCTGTGACGCGATTATGCGCGGCGCGGTCGCGGATCGTGTTGCGGCCCTGATCGGCTGGAAGTTGATTTACGTTTTGTTGCGCGGCCTGCTCACGGGCTGGCTGCTCGCAGCGTGGGTCTCGTTATTTCGGCAATGCGAAAGCGGGCGTGTCACGCAGGAAAGTCGGATCAAATATTAGCCGGCAGAGAGGGTCGTGAAGGCAGAGAAGATTACGCGGAGCAGCAATTCGAATCTCGCGCTCGCCTTTATCTCGTTAGGCAGAGCTCGGCGGCGAGATATAACGATCTTCTATGCGTTCTGCCGCGTCATCGATGACATCGCAGACGGAAACGACAGCGCCGAAGAAAAAGCCCGGCAACTGGATCAATGGCGCGCGTGGTTACGGGAAGCAGCGCACGACCAGCCTGAGCTCGCGATCGATCTGCGCAACGTCATGATGCGGCATCGAATCCCACCTGCGATGCTGGACGAGATCATCGACGGGGTGGAGATGGATCTCAGCATCTCCAGTTACGCGACGTGGGAAGAGCTGCGCGTTTATTGTTACCGGGTGGCGAGCGCCGTCGGCCTCGTCAGCATCGAGATTTTTGGTTACCGGAATCCGCAATGTCGCCAGTACGCGATCGAGCTCGGGCTTGCGCTCCAGGTCACGAACATCATTCGTGACGTCGGCAAGGATCTGGAAGATGGCCGAATTTATCTGCCGCAGGAAGATTTCTCGCGTTTCAGTTACGAAGAAGGCGACCTGCGCGCACGACGATATGACGACCGTTTTGTGCGGCTGATGCAGTTCGAAGCAGCACGGGCGTGGGAACTTTTCCGGCGCGCCTCCGAGTTGCTGCCGCCGGAGGATCGCCGTTCGATGATCGCGGCCGAGGTCATGCGCGCCATCTACTCGGCTTTGCTCCGGCGAATGGAGCGCGACAATTTTCGTGTCTTCCAAACTCAATACCGCCTGAGCAAAATCGAGAAGCTGAGTCGGATGGCAGGCCAACTGCTGCAATTCCGTTGAATTGAGACACACAGACGTCCGTCTGAACCTGTGCTTCGAATCGAAAACAACATTATGAAAAAGAATTGTTTAGCAGCTATCTCGGCCGTGGCGCTTGCCGCCTTCGGCCTGAGTTCATGTGACACTCCGGTCGGCCAGGGCGCCGGACTGGGCGCGGCGACGGGTGCCATCATCGGTGGCGCGACGACTGGCCACGTCCGCGGTGCCGCAGTAGGCGCGGCGATCGGCGCTGGCACCGGCGCGCTGATTGGCGCAGCCGTGGAAGCGGATCAACGCGGCTACTATGGTGGCCGGCAGATGGGCGACCTCCCTTATGCGCGTTATAGCGGATCACCGGGCATCGTGATTAGTCCCTACCCGCCACACAATCTGGTCGACGTCCGAGGCATCCCCCCTGGAGCTGTCGTGCGCGACACCTCGACTGGCGGATACTTCCGCAAGCCGTAACGGAACAGAAAGTAACAAACGGGTTGGTCTCTCGCGAGATCAACCCGTTTTCTTTTGCAGGGCATCGACGAGCATTTGCGCCTCATCGGTCATTTTTAACAACTCCGGCCAGGAGCGATGATAATTTTCCCCCGGCAGCTTCCGCGTCGCGTCGAACCCCATGTGCGAGCCGACGTTTTGCGCACTAGGTGCGTGATCGAGTGAGTCGCTCGGGTTGCGAATAATGGTGCTGTCGCGCTGCGGATCTGTGTTCGCACAAAGGCGAAAGAGCACCTCACTGGTGTTGTGCACGTCGCAATCTTCGTCAACCACGACGATGTATTTACTGAACATCATCTGGCCCATCCCCCAGAGGCCGTGCATGACCTTGAACGCCTGATAGGCGTACTGCTTTCGGATGCTGACGAAGACGAGATTGTGGAAGACTCCTTCCGCGGGCAGGGCCATGTCGATCATCTCCGGGAAGTTCATTTTGAAGACAGGCAGGAAAATGCGTACGCTCGCTTCGCCGAGGTAGTAGTCTTCCATCGGCGGAACGCCCACGATCGTCGTAGGATAAATGGCTTCGCGGCGATGCGTGATTGCCGTTAAATGAAATACTGGGTAATCCTCCACCGCGGTGTAGAAACCAGTGTGATCGCCGAAAGGTCCTTCCGGGCGCATCTCACCGGGCTGCACATATCCCTCCATGACGAAGTCGACGTCGGCGGGCACCTCGAGCGCAATTGTTTTGCATGGCACCAGTTCGACCGATTTGCGGCGAAGAAATCCGGCAAACAGAATTTCGTCCAAGCCGTCGGGTAAAGGCGCGGTTGCGGCGAAAGTGTAGGCCGGATCGCCGCCCAGCGTGACGGCGACCGGCATTTTTTCGCCGCGTTCGTAGTAAACCCTGCCGTGGCGGGCGCCGACCTTGTGGACCTGCCAGTGCATGCCAGTTGTCTGGCGGTCGTAGATTTGCATCCGGTACATTCCAAGGTTACGCGCGCCGGTGTCGGGGTCTCGGGTGTGCACGTTTGGCAGGGTGATGAACCGGCCGCCATCTTTAGGCCAGCACTTTAAAATCGGCAGATCCTCAAGCGAGAAAGGAGGAGAGCCGTCGCCGTCGAACCGGTGAACGACTTCCTGGCATGCGCCTTCCCTGGCGCGCTTTGGCCGGGCATGCAGCAGGTGCAGGCCTTGTTTGAGCAAGCTCCAGCCCTCGCGCAAATCCGTCGGCGGCTTCGCCTTCAAAATGAGCTGAATCTGCTGCGCGATATCGTCGATATCTGAGACGTTCAGCGCGAGTGCCATGCGAGTTCGCGAACCCATGGTGTTGATCGCGAGAGGAAACCCGGATTGTCTTCCGTTGACGGTTGGCTTCTCGAAAAGGAGTGCCTTGCCCCCACCGGCAGATTTCATCTCTCGGTCGGCCCATTCCGTGACAAGGAGATTGGTATCGACCTCAGCCGGGATGCGTTTTAGTTCGCCGGCGCGCTCGAGCGCCCCGATGAACTCGCGGAAGGACGCATAGGCCATTGTCGCCTAGCTCACGCGCAAACGAGCGAAATGTCGAGCGCGGTCGTTGTTAGTAGCGCGGCGGGGCGAGAAACTGATAGCCGACCACGCGCCCGCCTTGGAACGAAACCGTTTTATAAGGATAGAACTCCCGGCGGTCGAACCGCGAGTAATAGAAAGGGTCGTAAAAGGGGTCATAGAACCCAAAACTGCGGTAAAAGATTCGGCCATGATGGCGGAAGCCGCCGCCGCCGTATCCCCCGAACCCGCCATATCCGCCGTACCCTCCGAAGGCACCGTATCCCCCGTAGCCGCCCCCGTATCCCCCGTAGCCGCCACCGTACCCGCCGTAGCCGGGCGAAGCATAGCTGGTTGTGTAAAGCCAAGTCTCGGCTGATTGCCCGTGAGATCTACCCGCAAGGCGTTGATCTGGTCCGCCCCAGGCGAGCCAGACGGCATTTTCCCGCATTCCCTCCCGGATGCGACCCTGGCTGACAAGCGCCTGATCCCTGGCCGAAAGACTCTGGTAAATCTCGGGGTGGCCCGAGATCCTCGTTTCGGTCGTGGAACAGCCGCTTAGGAAAAGCGCGGTTCCTGCCACAAACGCGAGGAGTGCGCAGGAAAGAGTTCGACGGCTCATACGCTCAGTTACGAAGATTAATAGCCACACGACGGTAGGTCAAACTGGCCAATTGTTGATTTAACTCTGGCTTGCCGATAAGGTTGCGCCTCGATGCAAGACCTCTACGGCCATCGGATTTCGTATCTCAGAGTCTCAATCACCGATCGCTGCAACGAACGGTGCACCTATTGCATGCCGCAGGAGTTACAGGAGTGGCTGCCGCGCGAGGAGATCCTGACGTATGAAGAAACACTGCGTCTCATTCGCATCGCCGCGCAGCTTGGGGTTTCGAAAATTCGTGTCACAGGAGGCGAGCCGTTGACGCGCCGCGACGTAGTCCCGTTTGTGGCAGGCGTCGGCGTGATCGCCGGAATTCAGGATGTCGGGATCTCCACAAACGCCACGCTCCTTGCGCGCGAGACCAGTGCCGGAGTGACGATGGCAGCTGCGCTGCGGAAAGGGGGCGTGCGCACCGTGAACATTTCGCTCGATACGCTGAACCGCGACGAATACGCGCATGTGACCGGTCGCGATATGCTGCCGCAGGTGCTCGATGGGATCGACGCAGCGATCGCCGAACGTTTCGACCAGATCAAAATCAATTGCGTGCTGATGCGCAGCCGCAGCGAAGCCCAACTGGAGAACCTCGTCCTCTTCGCCGCCGTGCGTGGCCTGCTTCTCCGTTTCATCGAGTTGATGCCCGTGACGACCGGGGACGTCCTGCACGAAGACCGTTTTTTCCCAATCGCGACGGCAAAGCGCCAGTTGGAATCGCGTTTTGGCGCGTTGATTCCGGTGCCGGAGTTTCGGACGAACGGGCCGGCAAGTTATTATGAAATTCCCGGTAGCGGGCAGCGGATCGGCTTCATCGGCGCGATGACGAATCTGCATTTTTGCGAGAGCTGCAATAAGCTGCGGCTAACGAGTGATGGGAAGTTGCGACCTTGTCTCGGCAGCGCTCTGGAATTCGACATCAAAACGCCAATGCGGGCGGGCGCGAGCGATGCCGAGCTTAACTCTCTCTTTTTGGACGTGGTGGCGCGCAAGCCGGAGCAACACGACTTCCGTACGACGTATCAGCCGGGTCGGAAGATGGTGGCGATCGGAGGCTAAGCTGTGGCCAGTCTCAGCCACGTCGGAGCGGACGGCGCGGCGCGCATGGTCGATGTTTCTACGAAGTCGATTAGCGCGCGTGAAGCCGTTGCCGCAGGGAGGATCCAACTGCAACGCGAGACTGTTTCGTTGATTTCGCGAAGTGAGATCGCCAAGGGCAACGTATTCGCGACGGCGCGCATCGCCGGCATCCAGGCGGCCAAGCAGACGGCGCAATTGATCCCGCTCTGCCACCCGCTTCCGCTGACCCATGTGGAGATCGATCTTGTGGCTGCCGTAGACGCGGTTGAGGTCAAATGCACCGCTCGCACGACTGCGCAGACCGGTGTGGAAATGGAAGCGCTCACCGGTGTCTCAGTCGCGCTCCTCACGATCTACGACATGTGCAAAGCCGTGGATAAGGAGATGGAAATCAGCGGTGTCCGGCTGCTCCGAAAGACAAAACAGCCGCTATGATCGCGCGATTTTTCCCCTGTCATCCCGAGCCGCGCAGACTTCGAGGGACCTCACATGGGTTAATTCGTCACGCTATCGGCGATGCGAACGCCTCGACTCCGGGTGTGAGGTCCTTCGCCTGCGCTCAGGATGACAGAAGTGGAAGCGCGGAGTAATGCAGATAACTGTCGGCATCATAACAATTTCCGATCGTGCCACGTCCGGTGCGTATGAAGATCTCGGCGGACCGGCGCTAAAGGAAGAAGCGGGGAAACGCAATTGGCGCGTAGAGGCAGAGGCGATCGTACCCGATGAAATCGAGCGAATTCAGGAAGCGATCCGTTCGTTGGCGCAACAAGGATGCGGTTTGATTCTCGCCACCGGCGGGACAGGGATTGCGGCGCGCGACGTCACACCCGAGGCGATCCGCGCCATCATGCGAGTAGAGCTGCCGGGTTTCGGCGAAGTCATGCGGAGCGAGTCGATGAAAATAACGCCGAACGCGATCTTGTCGCGCAGCCTCGCCGCGGTCGTGGATCAAGCGCTCGTCATCGCGCTGCCGGGCAAACCCTCGGGCGCGGTCGAATGTCTTGGCTTTGTCGCAGGCACGATTCCACATGCCGTGGCGCTCGCGCAACGCGTCCCCACCTCCTGCTGATCAAAGCGTGAGGAGGGTGATCTCCGGCCGGCAATTGAACCGGAATGGCAAATAATAGGTGCCGATGCCGGCATTCACGTACATCGGACCTGCAGGCGAATCGAAGTAGCCGTGATCGTAACGGCCAACGCCCCAGGGTAAAATGAGCGGTCCATAGAGTGGCAGCCGCACCTGTCCACCATGGGAGTGACCGGCAAGAATGAGATCGAAATGCTGCTCACCGAAGGTATCGGCCTGAGCAGGATAATGCATGAGGAGAAGTCGGCGCGCCGCTTTTGGCTCGCCGACTATACGCCAGCTGTCGGCAGCCAGTCCGACGATTTCCAAATCGCGCTCAGGTACGGTAACCGCGCGATCGACCAGCCATTCGCCTCCCGTCGCAGCGAAGGCGCTTTCGTATTCCGAGAAGGGCGCGTGACACCAGTAATCGTGATTTCCGGGCGCGCCGTAAACAGGCGCTTTGATCTGCCGAATGAAATCGAGCGCGCCCGGCGCAAATTTCGCATCTTCCACCAGGTCGCCGGTAAAGCAGGCAAAATCTGGTGCAAGTCGATTGATTTGCGCGATCACTCTCGCTCCATATTTTTCGTCGCCCTTGTAGTGAAAATCGCTGAAATGCGCTATTCGCATGCTTCCCCGAGCATTGACCTTTACCTCCGTGACGCGCAAAAAAGTCGGTTCGACGAGGCCGGCATCCGCGCCAAGCGCGGCCGGCAGCGCAAGCGCACCGAGTCCGAGGAATTTCCTGCGGCTCATCTTCGACATTGTTCGACCTCAGTTGCTGACCACTCTCACTGCGCACTCTTCATTCGGGATAAATGAGCAGGCGCATCAGCCGTTTGCCGGAATCGGTCAGCATCACCGTTTCGCCGCGCCCGCCGACGACGCCACGCGTCAGATACGAATAGTCGACGGGCCCCTTTCTCACATAAGCGATCTCTGGCTCGGGCACTGGCTGCGATCTCCGTTCCACTTTCAGCGGCACCCCCGCGCGATTGAACGACACTTCCCACGCAGCCGCGTTTGTCCTGCCTTCGCCTGCGTCGGCCACCAGCCATGAATACAACTTCGGCAATTCGAAGTTCGGCGAGTTCGGCATGGCGACTTTGTAAAAGATTTGCTCCTGAGCGAGAAAGCGTGGGATCGTCATTGCCCGATCTTTCTCCAACGCGAGATAGAGTCTGGCGATGTCAATACCTGCGAGATTAATCCCATTAAAGATCCCGTGATGGTTCGGATCAGCTTTAAAGAAAGTGTCGTGCCATCCCTCGAAATGCCGGTTGAACATGAGGTTGAGTTCGAGGTGCAGGTGTGCGCGTGCCTGGCTTAAGCCTTCGCCGGTATGGCCCATCACGGCGATCGTCTCTCGCTGCGATACCTCTTGCCCGACGCGCACACGAACCGAGCTGAGGTGCCCGTAAAGGCTGTAGTAGCTCGCGCCGTCCCAGCGATGTTCGATCACGATGTAGTTGCCGTAGTTTGAGAAAGACGGCACCAGATTCGTGTAAACCACTTTGCCCGCCGCGATCGCGCGAACTTCGTCAAGCGGTTCACCGTCGGCGGCGCGGTGCAGCGGCCGGATGTCGATCCCTTCGTGGAAGCGCGTGTAAACGATGCCGGCGGATGTGGCGATCGGATTCCGCACGAAGCCATAGCGACCGCCCTGCCACGGTTTTGACTTCGCTCCTTTGTAGTCGCGCTCGATATATTGATAGAACTCCGGCCCGCCACCTCGGAGGAGAGCATCGTTGTCCGTCGGGAACGCAAGCTCCAGCCGGTCGGCTTCGGTTTGGCCGAACGCTCCCACGGCGACTCCGATCCACGCGACAAAGAGCGCGCTGCGGCGTCGAGACATTGCTACCTTTTGCGCTGGCCGATCACTCGCCAATCCTTCTTCATCAATTCGATCTCACTCGCGGTCAGTCCCGAAGCGACAAAGATCCTTCCATCCAAGACGCGCCGATCGATGCGCAGCTCGGTTAGTGGCCGATTGTTAACGAAAACGAAAAGCGAAGTGCCGCGTTTCTCAATGCTCAGGGTGTCGAGGGCAAGCTTGCCATGTTCGTCAAGCTGGAAGAGAACCCCGAACATGCCATCGGTTGCCGGATAAGGATAGAATGCGACCACGTCGTTCTCCGAAATCGTCGGCACTTTCTCGATGACCACGTTTTTGCCTGTGTATTGTGATTTCAGATGGGTCGAAAACGCGGCACCATCGTTCTCGTTCGCTTCCACGTGTAAGCGGAAAGTGCAACGGCGCTGCTTCGCGACCGCTTCCGAAGCAATGGCGAGCACGAGAAGCAGACTCGCGAGCGCGGTTCTCATGCGCGATTGATAAAGGGTTTGACACGATTTGCAACGTCTGGTGATTAAGCCGCTCATGAGGCGCACAGCCGCA
>JBDTYN010000057.1:0-11377 GCA_040005675.1 Chthoniobacterales bacterium | reverse complement strand
CATCGGCGAGTCGTGTCAGCGCACACTCAAGTGTTTCTATCTGCTCCGGCTTCGCCCCCTTTTGCGCAGCGAACATGCGCGCCGCGCCGCCTTCGCCGAGGAGCGGACTGCGCACGTCAGCCGCGGCAATGATCCGGGTGAGACCCTTGCCACCCCTACCTGGCGCTTTCCGCCCTCCTCTCCTTGCGGGAGAGGACTGAGGTGAGGGAACAATCCGCATCAGATTCACCAACTCCGCGGGTCCGTTGACCAATTCCTGCTCGTGTTGGTATTCGACCTCTTCACACGACGAACGCGCCGACCGTTGACTCGAATCGCTCCGAGAAGCGCCTGCTCGACAATTTTCTGGACCTCTAAAAAACCGAAAGCCGAGGCTGCGCGCCATTCCGAAACCGCCGTCGGTTGTCGCGCTTCCGCCGAGGCCGACGATGATTTCACGCGCACCTTGCTCGGTCGCATGATGCATCATCTCGCCGACGCCAAATGTATTTGCGCAAAGCGGGTCGGTAGTGAAGCCCGCAAGATGCTCCAAGCCGGCGGCTTCGCTCATCTCGATGACGGCAGTCGCACTTTCGCGCAGCCACACATATCGGGCGCGGATCTCATGCCCGAGAGCGTCGTGCGCGTCGCAGGCCAGCCATTCGCCGTAGAGGGCGGTGCAGATTACCTCCGCCGTGCCTTCGCCTCCATCTGCCACGGGCGCGAGCACCATCTCCGCCTCCGGCAGAACAGCGCGAATGCCCGCGGCAATATTTTCCGCCACCGCGGCCGCGGACAAACAACCCTTGAACTTGTCGGGAGCGATCAGGACGCGCATTTTAGCGCTACCGCTTACCGGTCATTCCGAGCGGAGTCGAGGAATCCCGTTGGAACACCTGTACGGCGCATCGCGGGATCCCTCGGCTTCGCTCGGGATGACACCAATAACGCTCTTACCCCTTTAATTTTCGCTCAAGGATCTCGCCCGCGAGCTGCGGGTTTGCCTGCCCTTTCGACAGCTTCATCACCTGGCCTTTGAGGAAGTTGAGCGAGGCCGCATTCCCCGCTTTGAAATCCGCCGCCGGTTTCGGATTTGCCTCGATAACCTGATCGCAAAGCGCTTCGACCGCGCCGGTGTCGCTCAGCTGTTCAATTCCCTTTTCCTTCACGATCGCGGCCGCGCCCTTGCCACTGACAAACATCTCGCCAAAAACTTCCTTCGCCTGTTTTCCGCTGATCTTTCCCGAGTCGATCAAAGTAACCAACTCGTTCAGGGCACTGGCCGGGATCGGACAATCTGTGATGGTTTTCGCTGCGCTCGTGAGCGCGTTCTGCAGATCGTTTAAAATCCAGTTCGCGATCGCCTTGGGCTTCTTCGAATTGCGCGCTGCGGTTTCGAAATAACGCGCAAGGTCGAGATCGTTCGCCAGAACGCCAGCATCATATGGCGTGACCTCGTATTCCTGCACAAACCGCGCCCGCCGGGCTTTCGGCAATTCCGGAACGCGCGAGCGCGCCTCTGCCAGCAGCATTTCGCTTTTCACCGGCACCAAATCGGGATCGGGGAAGTATCGATAATCGTGCGCCGATTCTTTCGTGCGCATAAGGAATGTCTCGCCTTTGGCATCGTCCCATCCACGCGTTTCCTGCTGCAGTTCCCCCCCGCGCTCCAAAGCAGCCGTCTGGCGTTGGACTTCATGGGCAAGTGCGCGTCGCACGCCGCTGATCGAGTTCATATTCTTGATTTCGATCTTGGCGCCGAATTCCGCCTGTGTTTCCGGCCGCACCGAGACATTGCAATCGCAGCGCAACTGGCCTTTTTCCATGTCGGCATCGCTCACCCCGCCATAAATCAGGATTTGTTTGAGTGAGGTGAGAAAAGCAAACGCTTCCTCAGCGGAATCGATCTCCGGCTGCGTCACGATTTCCATCAGCGGCGTGCCCGCCCGGTTGAAATCGATGCCCGTGCTGGTTTCGAAGTGAAAACTTTTCGCGACGTCTTCCTCCAAATGGATGCGCACGAGATGAACTTCTTTGTCGGGCCTGGCGATCGATTTCTGCGCGTCTTTGGGATAGGCGAGATCATGCAGTGGCACTTTGCCATTTGCGCAAAGCGGCAGGTCGTACTGTGAGATCTGGTAATTCTTTGGCATGTCCGGGTAAAAATAATTTTTCCGGTCGAACTTGCAGCTCTCGGCAATGTCGCAATCAAGCATGAGCCCAGTGAGCACCGTCATGCGCAGCGCTTCATGATTCATGACCGGCAGCGCGCCCGGCAGCCCGAGGCAGGTGGGGCAAGTGTGCGAGTTCGGTTCGGCTCCAAACTCCACGGGGCAGCCGCAGAACATCTTCGAGCGCGTCTTCAGCTGTACGTGCACCTCGAGGCCTATGGTTGTGATGTACGTGGTCATTCGCTAAGTGGGATCTCGCACAAAGGTCACAACGAGATGTCTGCTGCCTCCTCGTCTAACGAACCGTTGATCAGCCGCTTTATTCCGTTCTTTAGATGCGCTTCACCAAAGTTGATCAAAAGCCCGAGCTTCAGCCCGCTAAGCCGCAGCTGCGTGATCACCTGCTTCGCATGAACAGGAGCCAGGACTTCGATCGACTTCAACTCCACGATCACCTGGAATTCATCGACGAGGTCAGCGCGAAACCCCTCGTCGAATTTTAGTCCGTCGTAGGTTATCGGCAATGGCTTCTGCCGCTCCGCCGCCAGTCCGGCCTTTCGCAGCTCATGCGCGAGAACAACTTCGTAGACCGATTTAAGCAGCCCTGGTCCGAGCTTTGTATGAACCACAAACGCGGCGTCCATCACCTTCCCGGCAATCTCGTTTTCTGTCATCTCTGTGTCCCTTTGGGTCCTTTGCGCGAGGCTATTGTCTCTGCAGCGCGTAATCGAGCGCGCGCTGCAAATCGAAGCGCTTCATCGCCTCCGCTAATGTGGGATCATTCGCGGCCGCGATCAGCCGCTGGTTGTGCAGAAGATCGATGAAACGGCCTTGCGCGAGCATGTCCGCGATCTCCGGGTCATTCACCAGCGCGAGAATCTTCGGATGCCTGGCCAACGCTTGTGCTCCGGGGAATGAGAGAAAACGCTGGGCGCTCTCCGGCTTGGCGACGACTTCTCCGAGCTTTCCTGCGATCTGATAGATTCCAGCCGGGACGACGTCGGTTTGCTTCACCGCCTCCCCCAGCGGCCCGAGCTCGACGGAGTTCTTCAGTCGCGCCAGCAAGGCAACAACCGGTGGATGTTCGGCAGTTTGTCTTGCATCATGCATCCGCGACGCCTGCCGGGGTACTATCGATATTTCTCGCTCTGGTAAGGCCGCTCCGGCGCGCACTTGCGCATCTGCCAGCGCGCCCACGAAACGCACTCCCACCAGCACGAGCCAGACGAAGAACAGGCCAAAGAAAAGACCCAGGAGGGCGCCAGTCACACCGAAAATCGTTCGAAGAAAACCCGAGTCCTGCTGCGCTGTCCGTTTGAACAGGATTGCCCCTGTGCCGGAGAAGATCATGTAAACGAGAAACGCGAAAACGGCGCCGGCCAAACTTGAAATTGCGAGATCAGGCAGCTGAAGAAACGGACGCAAGATTGGCACCACCGCCTGGCCACCAAAGTAAGCCGTCGCGTAAGCGGCGATGACCGCGGCAATCCGAACAATCTGGCGGAAAAGTCCCAGCCGCCAGCCGCGAACAATCTCGAATAGAACCAGGAAAATTCCGAACGAAACAAAGACCGTCTGCCAAATCGCAGATCCGGCAGTTGTTACATCTGCGCTCACCTGGTCCGGGCCGAAATGGCGACAGCGCGCTGACGCAACGCGTGATCGCAGAGAACCAGCGCGGCCATCGCTTCGACGATCGGCACCGCGCGCGGCAGAACGCAGGGATCGTGACGCCCACGCGCAGCAAGCGTCGTCTTCTCGCCAGCCGCGGTGACGGTCTCCTGCTCGCGCGCGATTGTTGCGGTTGGCTTAAACCCCACACGAAAGACAATATTCTCTCCGTTCGTGATTCCACCCTGCACGCCACCGGAGTTGTTTGTGCGCGTGGCGACCTGGCCTGCACGCATTTCGAATAGGTCGTTATGCTCGGAGCCTTTCATGCGTGTCGCCGAAAAACCGGAACCAATTTCGAAGCCTTTCGCCGCCGGCAGACTTAACATTGCTTTGGCAAGGTCTGCTTCGATTTTGTCAAAAACCGGCTCGCCCAAGCCGGCCGGCAGACCCCGTGCCACGCACTCGATGACGCCGCCTAACGAGTCCCCTTCCGAACGCGCACGCCGAATCACTTCCATCATCTTCTCCGCCGCCGACGTGTCCGGACACCGCACAATACTCAGCTCGACCTGCGGCCGCATTACCGCAGTTGAATCAACGATGGCGGAAATGTCATATACGTGAGTCACGTATCCGATAACCTCGAATTTGGGATAAATTGACGTCAGGACTTTCCGTGCGATCGCACCTGCCGCCACACGCCCGATCGTCTCACGCGCGCTCGCGCGACCGCCACCCTGCCAGTTCCGAATCCCGTACTTCGCTTCATACGTGAAATCGGCGTGTGAAGGCCGGTAGGTTTCTCGCATCTTTGCGTACGCCTCGGGCCGAGCGTCCTCATTGCGCACGAGCACCGCGATCGGCGTGCCGAGCGTTTGTCCTTCAAACAGCCCGGACAAAATCTCACACCGATCCGATTCCTCGCGTTGCGTGGTGATTTCGCTTTGACCGGGGCGGCGCCGATCAAGCTCTTGCTGGATCTCTTCCGCCTGCAGCGCGATTCGGGGTGGGCAACCATCGATCACCACACCGACACCGCCGCCATGCGATTCTCCGAAAGTCGTGATGCGAAAAAGTTGGCCAAACGTGTTGCCCATTCTTGTCAGTCTAGGCAGCACATCCCGATTTCACAATGCGACGCGGGCCAGCTCTGTCATCCCGAATCGCGCCTGCTGCCCAATGTAAACGCAAGCTGCGGGTGCGAGGTCCTTCGCTGTCTGCGCAGCTCAGGATGGCAAGATCAGATCGCCGCCAGCGCGGTTTCGAGATCCGCAATCAAATCGCGTACATTTTCCATCCGGACCGAAAGCCTGACATCCCGATTTACAATGCGACGCGGGCCAGCTCTGTCATCCCGAATCGCGAAGACGATGAGGGACCTCGCAAAAGCACGAATGCCTTTCACCAACCGAGGCGCATGCTTCGAGCGCACGCCTGCTGCTCAATGTAAAACGCAAGCTGCGGATGCGAGGTCCTTCGCTGTCTCCGCAGCTCAGGATGACAGATCAGATCGCCGCCAAGGCGGTCTCGAGGTCGGCGATCAGATCGCGCACGTTTTCGACGCCGACCGATAGCCTCACGAGGGAATCGCTAATGCCGAGCGCGGTGCGTTGTTCCGGTGGGATCGATCCGTGCGTCATGAGCGCCGGGTGATTAATCAGGCTCTCGACGCCGCCAAGACTTTCGGCCAGTGCAAAGAGATGGGTGTTCTCTAGAAAACGTCGGGTACCGGCAAGGTCTGTCTTGAGCACAATCGTGATCATCCCACCGAAAGCCCGCATCTGGTCGCGCGCCAGGTCGTGCTGCGGATGCGATTTCAATCCGGGATAACTGACCGATGTGATCTTCGCCTGCTCCTCCAGCCAGCGTGCTATCTCGATCGCATTTGCACAATGTCGCTCCATGCGCAGAGCCAGCGTCTTCAATCCGCGCAACGCGAGAAAGCTATCGAAAGGCCCGGCGATCGCCCCGACCGCATTTTGCAAAAAAGCAATGCGATCTCCCAGCTCTGCGTCCTCGCCGACAACGATGACACCACCGACCATGTCGGAGTGGCCATTCAGATATTTCGTCGCCGAATGAATCACCATGTCGAAGCCGCTTTCGAGCGGCCGTTGAATCCAGGGACTGGCAAAGGTGTTATCCGAAACGCTGATAATCTGATGCGCGCGAGCGATCTTCGCGAGCGCGGCGAGGTTGATCAATTTCAGGAGCGGATTGCTCGGCGTTTCGACCCAAACCATGCGCGTGTTTGGCCTGATCTCGCGTTCGAGGCGCTGCGCGTCGGTCAGATCGACAAATGTGAAATCGAGATTCGCCGAGCGACGCCGGACACGCTCGAACAATCGGAAAGTGCCGCCGTAAAGATCGTCACTCACGACGATGTGCGAACCGCTCTCGAGCGCGTCGAGAGCCGTCGCCATGGCTGCGAGACCGGAAGCAAAGGCCCAGCCTCGCGTGCCGCTCTCGAGGTCCGCGATGCAACGTTCATAGGCGCTCCGCGTTGGATTGATCGAGCGCGCATAATCGTAGCCTTTGTGCCGGGCCGGACTGTCCTGCACGTACGTCGAAGTCTGATAGATCGGCGTCATGATCGCGCCAGTCGAGGGATCTGGAAATTGCCCCGCGTGAATGACGCGCGTAGCGAAGTCGTGCTGCTTGTTCATAGGGTTGCCGCCGGGGAAGTTAAACCTGAAATCGAGGTTGCCAGAAACCGGCAACCAAAGGACTTTCTTTGTGCTCAGCTCTTCGGCATGTGGCGCCGGAGATACGAAAGCAGATCGCTCCGCGTTATAAGACCAAGAAATTTGTCGTGATCCATCACGATCGCGACTCGCCCCCGATCGAAAACTGCGAGGAGGTCGGAGATCCGGGCGTGCGGCGGCAGGGTTTCAAGCCGATCTGTCATCGCGCTCTGCACGGGATCGTTGAAGTGCTTCGGATCGCTGTGCACTTTCACCAGCAGGTCGGACTCGTCGAGAATTCCGACGGCGCGGCCATTTTCGTCGACTACGGGAACCTGCGAAACGTCAGCCGCCCTCATCCGTTTGAACGTTGTCAGGAGAGTGTCGCGCGGCCCAACGGAAATGACTTCGCCAGCTTCATAGCGGTGCGTGATCAGATCGCTTAAATCACCGTGCGGCGGCCGCTGGACAAAACCCTGTTCGGCCATCCAAAAATCGTTGTACATTTTCGACAGGTATTTATTGCCGGTGTCGCAGACGAATGTGACAACCCGTTTCGCTTGCGTCTGCTCGCGGCAATAACGCAGTGCGCCGGCAAGCAAAGTGCCGGTGGACGATCCGCCCAGAATTCCTTCACGGCGCAAGAGCTCGCGCGCCACGTCGAAGCTCTCAGCGTCGTCGATTTCGTAAGCCTTCCGGACGTAGCTCATATCCGCGATTTCAGGAATGAAGTCCTCACCAATTCCTTCGACCGCCCAGCTCCCGGCTTCCACCAGCTCACCTGTCCTTGTCCATTCGTAAAGAATGGAGCCGGTGGGATCGGCCAGGACCATTTCCAGTTCGGGCTGCACCCGGGAGAAGAAACGGCCAAGGCCGGTGAGCGTGCCGCCAGAGCCTACCCCCACGACAATCGCATCAACATGATGACGCATCTGCTCCCAGATTTCGGGACCTGTGGAACGTTCATGAGCCAGCGGGTTGGCGGGATTGCCGAACTGGTTGACGTAAAATCCACCCGGGATCTCCTGGGCCAGCCGCGCCGCCACATCCTGATAATATTCGGGATGACCCCGCGTGACATCGGATCGCGCCATTCGCACTTCGGCCCCAAGCGCGCGAACGTGCGCGATTTTCTCCAGCGACATCTTATCGGGGATGACGAGGATTATCCGGTAGCCTTTCGCGCCGGCAATAAGCGCGAGACCGAGGCCGGTATTACCTGCGGTCGCCTCGATCACGGTTCCGCCGGGCTGCAATTTTCCATCGCGTTCCGCGGCTTCGATCATAGCCAGGGCGACGCGGTCCTTGATCGAGCCGGTGGGATTCTGGTTCTCGAGCTTGACGAAAAGTTGACAGGGACCGGTGTCCATCCGCGTGATCTCAACGAGCGGCGTGTCGCCGATGAGCGACAAAATCGCGGGGGCTTTATCCCCGGTACTCGTGAGCGGGGGACTGGTGCCGAGTTCAATCATGCGGAGAAGAGGCTGAACGATCCATTCGGATAGTCGATGACGACTTTAAAACTGCGCAGAAAGTCGTAACCGATAATGCCGTCCAGTTTCGTGCCGATGACGTTGCTCAACATCGGAAGAAAACCGCCGACCATCACCATGAGTTCGCCCACCTGACAGCCGCCGACGCGCACCGTCTCCAGGCGCGCCGCGGTCATTGAGATTGATGCACTACCCGTCGTGACGTTTCCGCCCGCGCTGGTCTGCAACTGCAATTCGCGTGCGAGTTCATCCCCGATCACACTTGTCGACGTGCCGGTGTCGATCGCGAAACAAAATGGGCCGCAGCCGTTCACGTGGGCGTCGACAAGTATTAGCGGTTTCCCTGGATGCGCGAGCCGTGCCGGAACCTCCGCGAGCGGCTGTCGCCCAAGATCTTCGGATCCTTTCGGATCATCGATGCGCAACACGCTTTGCCGATAGTCAATCGTCAGCCGGGAAGCCCCAAAGACGTTGTGTCCCAGATCACCGTCTATCTTCGCACCGACGGCGCGTTCGAGGTGAGAAAGGTCAACAATAGCGACATCGACATGTTCGCGAATCAGCTCGCCGACAGCAATTATCTCGAGGGTCGAAAGCTTTACATCGACCGCGCCGCCAGCGGTTTGTCCCCGTTTGGCACCGGTCGGCGTAATGTTCAGCTGGGTCGCGAGCGACCGTGTCAACAGCGTCGTTCCCGCTCCGGTGTCAAGGATGAACTGGAACGGACCATGGCCATTGACCGATACCGGCAGAAGCATCAGTGGCTGTGCACCACCGGCAAGGCGGAACGGCACCTCTGCTCTATACGTGCGAGTCTCGAAGGCGCGCATCAATCGGTGCCGTCTTTATGCGACCACTCTGATTCGCTGTCCGCCAGAAACTGCTGCAAGACCGAAAACCGGATTTCTCCGTAGTTGAGCGCGTAGCGCAGGTCGCCACCTTTATAGATCCAGGTAGTTGGAATCCAGGAGAGTGGCATTCCGGCAAATTCCCTGATCCGAGCGGCGCCACGCGGGCCAGGATCGGCGGCTACGGTGACGTTTGGTTCGTCCGCGATTTCAAATTTTTTCAGCATGGCGCGACCGTCCTCGCCTGCGTTCCAGACGGAGACAAAGACAAACCTCGTTTCTGGATTGTCTTTCACCATTTTGAGCCAGCCACCGCTTTTCAGCTCAGCCTGACAGTTCGAGCACCACGGCGCCCAAAGATGAATTACCGTCAGGCCCGGAATTTTGATCGCATCGATGACCTGCTGTTCGGCAGGGGAACCAGCCAACGCCACGAAAGGCAGAGCAAGGGCGAAAGCGGCGAGAAGAATCCTCATAAAGACAGTATGCGCCATCGATGCGCGAAAGAGGTGTGCATTTCTATTATAACGAAATAAAAAGCCCACTCAAGGACTTGCGAGCGGGCGAAGTGCTCGGTCCGCCGAGCCACCTTCCGGAGGGTGATTGAATAGTCAACGCTCACATCCAAGCAGCCAACCCTCAATGCCAGGTGGAATGAGCAATCACTTGTCCGATGTTGCGCGCGGCAATAATCCCGAGGCGACTACACCGATTCTGTAGCGTTAATGCCCCCCGGCTGCCAGAGTTGACCTCCCCATGGAACATGGCTACTTTGGCTCCCTTTTCGAGAGGAAAACGCTTGCGCCCCGGCGCCTGAACTATTCAACCTCCCCTCGTCCCACCAGGAAAAGCTAATCGATATGTTACAAATGCAGGATTTGCTCGCGAAGTCGTTCCGCGAGTTTAAAGAGGGCAGCATCGTCAAAGGACACATCCTTGAGATTCGCCCCCGCGAGTTGCTTGTCGATATCGGCTACAAATCGGAAGGTGTTATCCCTTCGGCAGAGTTCGAAGACGTCGATTCGCTCGAAGTAGGCGATGAAGTGGAAGTGCTCCTCGAGCGCCTGGAGAATGACGAAGGCATGGTGGTTCTCTCGAAGGAGAAAGCGGCTTATCGCCAGAACTGGAACAAAATCGCCGCTGTCTTCGCCGGTGATGGACTGATCAAAGGGAAGGTGAGATCGGTCGTGAAGGGTGGCCTGATGGTAAACATCGGCGTGGAAGCGTTTCTGCCCGCATCGCAGATCGACATCATCCCACCGAAAGACCTCCAGCAATTCGTCGGCAACACCTACGATTTCAAAATTGTTAAAATCAACGACGACCGAAAAAACGTCGTTCTGAGCCGACGCGAATTAATCGAACAGGAGCGGAGCGAAAAACGCCAGAAATTCCTCGAAGGGGTGAAAATTGGCGACACGGTCACTGGGACTGTAAAAAACCTGACTGACTTCGGCGCATTCATCGATCTCGGCGGCATGGACGGGTTGCTGCACATCACCGACATGACCTGGGGCCGCCTGGGTCACCCGAGCGAGCTGGTCAAGGTGGGGCAGTCTCTCACGGTCGTAGTTCTCGACATTAACAAAGAGAAAGAGCGGGTCTCGCTCGGCCTGAAACAGACGCAAAAAAATCCGTGGGATCAGATCGAAGAGCGATTCCCCGCCGGGCAACGCGTCAAGGGCAAGATCACGAATCTCGTTCCTTACGGTGCGTTTGTGGAACTGGAGGAGGGCGTCGAAGGCCTCATCCACGTTTCGGAGTTGTCCTGGACGAAACGAATCATGCGCCCATCCGATGTGCTTACGCAGGGCCAGGAAGTTGAAGCCGTTGTTCTGGGCGTGAACAAGGAAGAACAGAAAATTTCATTGGGCTTGCGTCAGCTCGAACCCAATCCGTGGGACGAGATCGAGAAGAAATTCACGATCGGCAGCACCGTGAAGGGCGCGATTCGCAACATGACCGCCTACGGCGCCTTCGTGGAGTTGGAAGATGGCATTGATGGAATGATCCACGTTTCCGACTTGAGTTGGACGCGTAAAATCAACCATCCAAGCGAGGTCTTTAAGAAGAACGATGAAGTCGAAGCCGAAGTGATCGACATCGATAAAACGAATCAGCGGATTAGCCTCGGTATTAAACAGTTGAGCAACGATCCGTGGAAAGAAATCGACAAAAAATACAAAATTGGCGACCTCGTCACCGGCAAAGTCACGAAACTGGCCAGCTTCGGTGCGTTTGTGCAGTTGCAGGATGACATCGATGGGCTCGTGCACATCTCGCAGCTCAGCGAAGAGCATGTCACGAAAGTGAAAGATTTTCTCAAGGTGGGCCAGGAAGTCGAAGCGCGCGTGATCAAAGTCGATAAGGTCGAGCGGCGTATCGGTCTCTCGATCAAAGCGGCGAATTACTCGGAAGAAGAGCTGAAACGGGAATCCGAAGCGTTCGACAATCTGCGGCCCGGGGAAGACATGGTGGGTCTGGAGAAGGCATTCGAGGCGGCCGAGGAAGATTACCGGCCGGGCCAAGGGAAGAAATAGCGCCTGCCGCGCGTTCGCTTTTTCTTCCGCGTCATCCTGAAGCGCGAA
>JBDTYN010000056.1:0-8270 GCA_040005675.1 Chthoniobacterales bacterium | reverse complement strand
CGTGCGGCGCATACTGATCGTCGTAGTCGACGTGGCGCAGCATCCTGTTCGCGACGCCGAAGATGGATTGGTTTTTCCAAACGTTGCTCTTCCCGGCCCGCTGTCCCAATCCTTTCTCATCGTACTTCAAAAGCATTCCTTCAACCCAGCGCTGCAAATCCGTGCTGGCTTGCGCTGAGCCGCGGGCGAAGATCGGTAACACTACTAGGAGAAACGCGAGCGAGATAATCAAGCTCGCAGCAGCGATCCAATATCGTCGATATAGGAGATACAAAATCGCGATGACTGGAAAAGCTTTGATCGCCGCGGCACAGGCTATCAAACTTCCCGCGAGTACGTTCCCCCTTCGTTGCAGCGCAAGAAATGCCCCGAGCATGAGGGCCAGAAGAAGAAGCGTTGGCTGGCCCAGAAGGAAATTTCCCCAGACGTAGATCAGAACGATCGCGTTTGGGACTGCGTAAACGAAAACCGCCGCGCGACGGCTGGTTCCTGTGCTGAGTCGGACCGAGAAAAAGATACTCGCCACCCAGGCCGCTGCGTTCACCACGACCAGCACGATGACCAGGCCTGTCTGCCCTAAGAGGCTCACGGGCGCGAGAAGCAACGCGCAAGAGGGCGGATACATGAAATCGAACTTGTGGAAGCGATCTGGGTAAATCCCGCGGCCCTGCAGGACCAGATGTCCGGTTTGCTGCCAGAGCTCGTAATCCTTTAGGCTGTGGCCGCGCACACTTTGGAGAACCGGCACGACGGCGAAAACAAGCAGGACCAGACCAAACAGCCAGAGAACGACCCGGAACGCGCGGTCGTCCCGAGCCCGCACACGGTTTGTCCGGAGCTGCGGCGTCTCTTCCAACGCTGTCACGCGGCGACCGTGTCCACAGCCACATCCGCGGTCGCTCGCGCAAACGGAGGCGGACGATGTTGGTGCCAGTCCGTGCTCTGTTCGTAAGCGTGCGCGAGCTGCAAAATGCGCGCTTCATCCAGAGCTTTGCCCAGCAACTGCAACCCGAGGGGCAACTTTTTCCCGTCCACCTCCGCAAAGCCACAAGGCAGGCTGATTCCGCAAATCCCCGCAAGGTTGGCGGCATTCGTAAAAATGTCTGCCAGGTACATCTGGAGCGGATCCGCGGTGCGCTCTCCCAGCTTAAACGCCGGGACTGGTGAGGTCGGCGAAATCAATGCGTCCGCTCTCCGAAACGCGTCCATGAAGTCCTGCCGGATGAGTTCACGCACTTTTTGCGCACGCAAGTAGTAGGCGTCGTAATAACCGGAGCTGAGCACGTAGGTGCCGAGAATGATGCGGCGCTTCACCTCCGCTCCGAATCCTTCCGCGCGGGTCCGCCCGTAGTGGTCGAGCAGATTCTGCGGATTCTCCGCGCGGTAGCCATAACGAACACCGTCGAAACGGGCGAGGTTCGCGGACGCTTCGGCCGTCGCCAGAATGTAATAGACCGCGATCGCGTAGTCGGTGTGCGGCAATGAAACCTCCACGATTTCCGCACCCAACGACTCATATTGCTTTACCGCCGTATCGACTGCCCTCTTGACCTGCGGATCGATCCCTTCGCGCATGTATTCTTTCGGCAAGCCCAGGCGCAAGCCGCGAATATCGTGGCCCAATCCCGCGGTGTAGTCTGGAACTGGCTGCGCGAAGCAGGTGCTATCGTGCGAATCAGGCCCGGCAATTGTGTTGAGCAAGAGCGCCGCGTCACGTACCGTTTTTGTCAGCGGGCCGGCTTGATCGAGCGATGAGGCAAAAGCTACGAGGCCAAATCTTGAGACGCGTCCGTAGGTCGGTTTTAATCCGACAGTTCCGGTCATGGCGGCTGGCTGGCGAATGGATCCGCCGGTGTCCGTACCGAGTGCGCCAAAGGCGGCATCGGCCGCCACGGCCGCAGCTGAGCCTCCGCTGGAGCCACCCGGAACTCGCGAAATATCCCACGGATTGCGGGTCCGTTTTACGCTCGAGTTTTCAGTCGACGAGCCCATTGCGAACTCGTCCATATTCGTTTTGCCAAACGGAATTGCGCCCGCTGCTTTCAGCCTGGTGATCATGGTCGCGTCGTATCCAGCGCGGTAGTTGCGTAGCATTTTCGACCCGCATGTGCACGGTTGACCAGCGACGCTGATGACGTCCTTGATTGCAATCGGCACCCCGCCAAGCGGCAGACTGACGTCGACCGACTCGGCTTGCTTCACCGCCTGCTCCGTTTCGAGCGAGAGATAAGCTTCGATGTGCGGTTCGGTTTGGCTTATCCGCGCCCGAAGCGCTTCGAGCGCCTCGCCTGGTGACACCTCGCGCCGACGAAGCAGAGTTTGTAACTCGGCGATATTCAACGCCGGCAGATCGCGGGGAGTCATTCGACAACTTTCGTAACAATGAAGAGGCCGTTTGCCTGTCGCGGTGCGTTGCTCAGCGCTTCTTGCGCGGTAAACCAATTGCGCGGTTCGTCTTCACGAAAAACATTGAAAAGCGGAATCGCGTGCGCCGACGCTTCGACATCGGTCACATCCAGCTCGCGCAATTTATCGACATATTGCAAGACGTCGCCGAGCTGTTTCTGAAACAGTTTCGTTTCGTCGTCCGACAGGTGCAGCCGGGCCAGCTTCGCGACGTAAGCCACGTCGAGATCAGAAGTGGAAGACACGCTCGATCAACCTCAAAAATGCAAATGGTTCGCGAGCCAGAGCACCACGAGGAAAAGCGCGATCACCATTAGCAGAAACAAGAGGCGACCTTCCCGGCGCTCTTTGCGCAGAGACCGGCGCCGGGGTCGCGTAGCGCTGCCACTGTCATAATAGCGCTTATCTTGCAGCGCCATGGAGACGTCGAGGCGGCTCCCCCCATCGTTCGCCCGGCGAAGTAACTCTTCCCGCTGACGTCGGGTGGTTTCCTCCGCGACGCGCGGCGCTTCCGCAATCATCTGCTCGAGCTTCAGCATTTCATCGCGCAATTGCCTCTCGCGTTGTGCAAGTTCGCTTTGCTTTTGGTCAAGAGGCGTCCCGGGACCAGGGAGTCGGCGGCGCATGCGGAATTATGGTCCCTTCGCGCTAAGCCAGAAGAAAAGCAGGAGCGCGATAAACCCGAAAAGGATCAGCGGGAGAGTGAACGCGAACCCCATCTGCGCCCAGTATAAAAAGCCCTTCCCGCTCATCGCGGAAGTGTCGGGCGCGGCCTCTGGGAGAGCGATGTTTTCGCTTTCGTCGGCTGCGTTTGCTTCCAGTCGGCTGCGTTGCTGACTGAACTCCGCACGCGCATCGTCAACCGTGCTCAAGGCGCGGCTCAATTCTTTGTGCAAATCAGTGGGATCCCAGCTCTTGGGGTCAATCGTCTCCAGAAGTTCCAAATGCTGTGCAAAACTTTCCCGCGTCGCGCGCAGTTGTTCCAGCTTTCTCTGCGACTCGTAAGCTTCGCGCTCCAACACCACGAGCGAGCGCGTGAGCTTATCGGACATTTCGGTCCGACCGCGCTCCAATTCCTCCTGCCGCCGGCTAAGTTCTTCGAGTTCGCGCTTCTGCTTTTCGATCTGCTCCTGCTGCCGCTTCAGTTGCAGAAGCTGTTCCTGCGCTCTCTGCACCTGGTCGTCCAAATGCTCAGGCGACATTTTCTCTTCCTCGTTCAATTCCAGCATTTGTTCGATCGGTCGGATTCGTTCAGCCATGACAAGTGTTCGCAGCTGCTGGAATGTTTTCCGCTTTCCAGCAATCGCTGAGTGACATTAGTACGTCGACTTCAGAATTCCAGCAGTTTTCGAAGTGAAAAATGATTACGAATCAAGCTAGCGCCGAGGAGTTGGTGAAAATACACGAGACAAACCGAAAAAGATATTTAGACAGCGGCATCTTCCTCATTCGCGCGTGACACACGACGCTGTCAGTTGTCGATGCGTCGGCAGGCCCGTTTGAACACGGCGGTCCACAGCCGCTACATTTGCCGTCACCGCCCCGGCATCATCTCGAGCAACACCCCTTTGAAGTATTCGGTTTCTGGCAGTGTCGGCAGCACCGGATGATCGAGCGCTTGCTCGAAACGCCGCAGGCGCCGCGCGGAACGGCGCGCGTCGACCAGGGCATCGGCGATCACCTGCGCGAAAATGCTTTCGCTCACATGATGCGAGCAGGAAAAGGTCGCAAGCATTCCGTCGTGCGAAAGCAGCTTGAACGCGCGCACGTGAAGTTCCCGGTAGCCACGCAGCGCGTCACGAAGTCCGCCTTTCGTTTTTGTGAACGAAGGCGGATCGAGAATAATCAAGTCGAACTGTCGTTCCGCCGTTTCTGCCGCGCGCAAAAATCCAAAAACATCCTCTTCCACCCATTCGACGGAGAGTTCATTGCGCGCCGCGTTGCGCTTCGCGGCGGAAAGGCTCTCCTTGCTCCCTTCGACGGCCACGATTGAAACCGCGCCGGCCCGCGCACACGCGAGTGCAAACGCTCCCTGACTCGTGAAGCAATCCAGGACGCGTTTGCCCGCTGCGTATCGCGCTACCGTCTCGTAATGCGGCAGCTGATCGAGATAGAAACCGGTTTTTTGCGCTTGCAGCAGATCGAGCCCGAGGCGCAAGCCTGCGATTTCGATTTCGATTTCGCCCGGTATTTCGCCGACAAGAATCCCGCTCTGGAATCCCAGTCCTTCCGCACGCCTAACGAGTGCATCGTTCCGCTCGATAATTGAATGAGCAGGTTCGAAACTGATACTGGCTTGCAGCGCCTCCACGATCAGGTTCTTCCGCATGTCCATCGCGAGCGTGAGCGTCTGCAGAACAAAGTGGTTGCCATAGCGGTCGATGATCACGCCCGGTAATCCGTCGCTTTCGCTCCAGACGAGGCGGCAGAGCCGATCGTCGATGCCGCGGCGCTTGCGATATTCCATGGACTGCGCAATGCGACGCTGGAAAAAATCGAGATCGAGCGTCTGCTTCCGGCGCGAGAAACGTCGGGCCACGATCTGCGATCTGCTGTTGTAGATGGCGCTGCCGATGGGATGATCGCGGCCGTCCTTCAGCGAAATGACATCGCCATCCGCGGGACTGCCGAAAACCTTCAGGACCTCGCCAGAAAAAACCCAATCGTGCCCGTGCAGAATGCGCGCGCGCGGTTTGACGACGATGCCCCCCATGGGGACAACTGTAGGGTAGCTGCACCGGCTGCCAAATTAGCGGCCGGCAAGCGCAGCGCTTGCCCTACAAAGTCCAACGCGTCTATCGTCGGGCGAAATGCAAACGCTGCGCGATATCGATCTGCCTGGGATAAGAAGGCTGCGCAGCGGCAAAGTGCGCGAAGTCTTCGACTTGGGCGAAACACTGCTTTTTGTCGCGACCGATCGCCTTTCTGCTTTCGACGTCGTGTTCGACGAGCCGATCCCTCGGAAGGGCGCGGTGCTGAATCAAATCTCCGCGTTCTGGTTCCAGCGTTTTCGGTCTGTCGCGAATCATCTTTTGACAGCGCGATTCGACGAATTTCCGGCGCAATTACATCCTTACAAAGCGCAGCTTGCCGGGCGTTCCATGCTCGTAAAAAAAACGGAACCGCTCGCAATCGAGTGCATCGTGCGGGGATATCTCGCCGGCTCCGGTTGGAAAGATTACGTGGAAACCGGTAGCGTCTGCGGTCATCCCCTGCCCGCCGGATTGCAGCTCGCGGCGCAATTGCCGGAGCCGATTTTCACACCCGCGACAAAGAGTGAGTCAGGCCACGATCTAAATATTGACTGGCAGCAGGCGTGCGAGATCGTCGGGGAAAAAACTGCGATTCGCGCGCGCGAGTTAAGCCTTCTCGTCTACAAAGCAGGCAGCGAGTACGCGCGGGAACGCGGTATCATTGTGGCCGACACGAAGTTCGAGTTCGGCATTCTCGAGGGCGAACTGCTGCTGATTGACGAATGTTTGACGCCCGATTCGTCACGGTTGTGGCCCGCCGAGCAATATCGCGTCGGTGTGAGCCCACCGAGTTTCGACAAACAATTCGTGCGTGATTACCTCGAAACACTCGATTGGGATAAAACACCGCCAGCGCCACTCTTGCCGACAGAAGTCATAGAAAAAACGTCGGCAAAATACCTGGAAGCTTTCGAGCACCTGACGGGTCGTCAGCTCGAGTAGCGCGACCCTCCGGCTTGCGGCGTATCGCGTGTTACGCGAGCGAAGCAAATGGCATCCATAAATCTGTCTTCCATTAAATCGGCAATAGCGCAAAAAAATCGATCGTTGCGCTGTGCATTCGATAGGAGTTGAAACTGATTTCGCCCGAATGAAGCCTGAGGGGGAAAAATCTGAGGCAACGGCCGGGCAGCCTCCAGACACGCTTTATCGCGATGGGTCCGTTTACGACCAAGATGGATTACGATGCATCCATAACCATGAGTTCATGGATGATTTCTCTTTCCGTAACGCGTACGAGCGGGGTGTTCGTGCGGCGGGTCAGGATTATAAATGGCACTGGCGTGTTCATGTGGGTTTGTGGGCGGCCGCGTGCGCCAGTCGCCTGCATGGCGACTTCGTCGAATGTGGCGTCAATCGTGGATTTCTCAGTTCCGCGATCATGTCCTACTTGGATTGGGACAGGCTTGGAAAACACTTTTATCTACTCGATACGTTTCGCGGCATGGACGAATGGCTCGTGTCGCCAGAAGACAAAGCAGCTGGCGCGATCGAGAAATATCAGGCCCGTGTCGCAGCCGGTTTTTATGCCGAGAGTGTCGACGCGGTGAAACAAAATTTTTCCGAATGGAGAAATGTCTCACTGATCGAAGGAACAATCCCTGAGACACTGCCCCAGGTAGCCGCGAGTCAGATTGCCTATCTGCATCTGGATATGAATTGCTCGCCGCCAGAGGTCGCCGCCGCGGAATTTTTCTGGGAGCGTCTCGTGCCAGGAGCGTTCGTCCTATTAGATGACTACGCCTATCATGGCTACCGCCCGCAGAAGATCGCGATGGACGCTTTTGGCAGTAAAAAAGGGGCTGGCATTCTGTCACTGCCGACCGGGCAGGGTCTTCTGATCAAGTCCGGGCGCGTTGCCTGAGATGCACGCATCGAATTCGCTGCTGGACCTTTGTCCAGTCTGCGGCAATCGCCAGTTCACTACCGAGAAGATTTTGTGGCCCGAATTGATTAAAGCGTGGGGGTTAACTGCTGATGAGGTCGATTACATCAACCTGCAACAGGGACTATGCTGTACGAAGTGTGGAAATAATCTGAGGTCGATGACACTCGCTGCTGCACTCATGAACGCCTTCAAATTCGTCGGCACTTTCCAGGATTTCTGCCGCACAGATCCCGCCATCCGGCATCTTGCTATTCTCGAGGTGAATTCCGCCAAGAATCTAACTCCGTTTCTTCAGCAGCTTCCCGGACACACGCTGAAATCCTTCCCGCAGCTGGATATGCAGCGGATGAATTACGATGATGCATCGATCGATATCATCATTCACTCCGATACGTTGGAACACGTTCCTGATTCACGCGCGGCGCTGGCGGAATCTCTGCGTATTCTAAAAACAGGGGGTCATTTGTTTTACACCGTGCCAATCATTGTCGGCCGCCTCACCAGAACGCGCACTGGGTTGCCGCCGAGCTATCATGGGCAAAAAAAAGTAGCCGCCAATGATTACGTCGTGCGCACCGAATATGGGGCTGATTTTTGGTGCGAAACCTTTGCAGCTGGTTTTCGAAAAATTGAACTAACTAGCCTGATTTTCCCAGCTTCCGTAGCAATTCATGCGACCAAATCCTGAGCGTGTCAGAGCTGGACGGGTGGCCGGCTAGAGTAGCGCAAGCCTTCGGCCCGCGGTGGTCGGGATGCAAGCGAGACGCTTGCGCTACTTTCGCAGCAATTCCTTCACCAGCTCTCGTTCTTCCTTCAACTCGTTTACGGACGCATCGATTTTTTTGCGACTGAAATCATTGATCGAAACGTCGCGGACAATCTCCAACTTGCTGCCGCGGACGCGGGTCGGAAACGAGCAGATCAGTCCCTCCTCGACGCCGTAGCTGCCGTCGGCATAAAAACCAACGCTGTGCCAATCGTTCCCCGCTGTGTCTTCCGTCACCGAGCGCACCGTATCGATAATTGCGTTCGCCGCTGAACCTGCCGAGGAGAGTCCCCGCGCCTTGATGATTGCCGCGCCACGTTGTTGCACTGCTGGCATAAAGGTTTCCTTCAGCCACGATTCCTCGCCGATGACTTCATTCGCCGCTTTGCCGTTGATCTTGGCATTGTAGAAATCGGGATACTGCGTGGCGGAATGATTGCCCCAGATCGTCATGTTC
>JBDTYN010000055.1:0-2880 GCA_040005675.1 Chthoniobacterales bacterium | reverse complement strand
GCACGCCCATTCGCTCCATCGCCTGCATCGCTTTCGGCAGCGCCGATTCGCTGCTGGTGGTGGCAAACGCGATGGCGGCCGGTTCTCGCACGGCCCTGATAAACTGCCGGATTGGTATTCGCGCAATCAGCATCACTGCTCCGAAGACCAGCACGACGAAGATTGTTAACCCGAGGTAGAGCGTCAGGATCAGATTACCGAGATTAAGCAACACGCCCAGGCCTTGCGTGCCGATAGTATGCGCCATTGCCGCGCCGACTCCGATTGGCGCGAACATCATCACGTAATTAGTGAATTTAAACATCACCTGCGAAAGACTCTCCATCGCGCGGAGAATCGGCTTTCCTTTTTCACCGACTGCCGAAACCGCCATACCGAAGAGGACCGCGAACGCGACGATCTGCAGCACGTCGCCGCGTGCCAGAGATTCGACAACGCTGGAGGGGAACGCGTAGACGAGCGTTTCGACGAGCGTCTTCGGGTGATTCTGACCGATTTTTTGTACGATTTCCGTGCTCGCTGGCGCAAGCACGACACCAATTCCGGGTTTTGTGAAGTTCACTACGGTCAAGCCAATGAAAAGCGCTGCCGTGGTAACAATTTCGAAATAAATCAACGCTTTCACCCCCATGCGACCGACTTTGCGCAAATCACCGCCGCCGGCGATACCGACGACGAGCGTGGAGAAAACAAGCGGCCCGATGATCGATTTGATCAGGTTCAGGAAGATGTCGCGCAAAAAATAAACGGCGTTTCCCCAGTCTGGCCGTAGCCAGCCGATGGTCGCGCCGACGACGAGACCAATCATGATCTGGGTGGTCAGGGAAGGACGATACCAGGGCCGACGCATCGACCGGATCGCGGATGTGGAAACGGTGGGGTTCATGCCTCTCCTCAAGCTAAAGATGTTTGCGCGATGTCTCCATAGCAGAATCGGCAAGACTCGCTTGCGAGCCTTTCCGAGGTGCGGCGATTGCGCTCCATTGCGGTATGTTTGTCACGCATCTTGCCTGTACCTTTTGTGAGCGCCGTTACGAGGCTTCGCGTTTGCAAAACCTCTGCACAGCCTGTCACAAGCCGCTTTTTCCGGTCTATGACCTCGCTGCGGCAGGTCGGACGCTGACACGAGACGCGCTGCCTGCGCGGGAGAAATCGCTCTGGCGTTATCGTGAGGTGTTGCCTCTGCCAATAGATGTGGCGCCAGTCACGCTCGGCGAAGGCGGAACGCCATTACTGCGCGCGTCAGAATTCGGCAGGAAAATTGGCCTGACGAATTTATGGGTTAAAGATGAGGCGCAAAACCCGACTCAGAGTTTTAAAGCGCGCGGCATGGCAGTCGCCGTTTCGATGGCCCGGCACCTTGGCGCGACGAAGCTTGCCGTCCCCACCGCAGGAAACGCGGGTGGTGCTCTCGCTGCTTATGCTGCCCGCGCCGGGCTGGAGGCGCACATCTTCATGCCGCGCGATACTCCTCGGGCAAACGTCATCGAATGCCGCGAGCTCGGCGCGCAGGTCACACTAATCGACGGCCTCATTACGGATTGCGGGGCTGAAATCGCCAGGCGTAAAGAGGACGAAGGCTGGTTCGATATGTCCACCTTGAAAGAACCGTATCGCGTCGAAGGCAAAAAGACGCTGGGCTACGAACTGGCCGAGCAGCTGGACTGGCGACTGCCAGACGTGATTCTCTATCCCACTGGAGGAGGCACTGGTCTCATCGGCATGTGGAAAGCGTTCGATGAAATGGAGGCTCTCGGATGGCTCGACAAAAAACGGCCGCGCATGTTCTCCGTGCAAGCGGCGGGATGCGCGCCCGTCGTGCGCGCGTTCGATGCGGGTGAAACCTCTGCGGCCGAATTCCCTGACGCGCATACGTGTGCTTCCGGTCTCCGCGTTCCGAAAGCGGTCGGAGATTTCCTCATGCTCCGCATCCTGCGCGAATCCGGGGGCGGCGGAGTGGCCGTAGAAGACGAGGAAATGATCCGCGTCACGCGCGAAGTGGGGTCAAGCGAGGGCCTGTTCGTAGCGCCCGAGGGCGCGGCCTGCTTTGCGGCCTTGAAGTCTCTTTGCGCAGCCGGGAAAATCGGACCCGAAGAGCGTGTAATCATCTTTAACACTGGCTCCGGCATTAAATATCTGGAGTGTTACGAGCAATAGCGCACCGTTTGCACTCGCGAGCATATGTTCAAGTAGCCGACTGAATACTGAAGTCTGTGAATTCTACATACGACGTGGTCATACTCGGGGCCGGACACAATGGTCTGGTCTCGGCCGCTTACCTGGCTCGGGCCGGTCTCAGTGTCCTGCTCCTGGAGAAGAACGATTACATCGGCGGAGCAACCACATCGCAGAAGGTGTTTCCTGACTTCGACGCTCGTCTCTCGCGCTATTCCTATCTTGTCAGCCTCTTCCCGCAGAAAATCATTCGGGATCTTGGTCTCAAACTGCAGCTGCGTCGGCGCTCAACCGGTTCTTTCACACCGTATGTGCGGGACGGTCGTCATGACGGTCTGCTCTTAAGCAATGTCTCGAAAGAGAAGAGTCGGCAATCGATGTTCGACCTGACGGGAAATGACACCGAGCACGAGCAGATGAAGCGGTTCTATGGCCTGGCGCGTGTCTTTGCTGAACAAGTCTGGGATACGATGCTGGAGCCGCTGCTACCGAAAGAAGAGTTCCGGCGCAGGTTCGACGCCGACGATGTTTCGCGCGAAGCCTGGCGCAGCCTTGCGGAAGAGCCACTCGGACGCGTGATCGAACGTTATTTGAAAAACGACCTCGTCCGCGGCCTGGTTTTCACCGACGCGAAGGTCGGAGTCTTTACTCATCCGCACGACGAGACGCTCCTGCAGAATCGTTGTTTCCTCTACCATCTTATTG
>JBDTYN010000054.1:0-6430 GCA_040005675.1 Chthoniobacterales bacterium | reverse complement strand
CTGCGTGGTGATCTGTGTCACGGCCCAGCCGACCACACCATAGGCAACGGCCACCCGGTAGACATTGCGCCGCTTCAGCTCGGCGAAGATGTTCGTTGGATTCAGACGAGCTCTGTCCATGAGAAGCACCGCGAGACTTCAGCAAGGGTAAAGGCCGAGGTTAAAAGTGTCCACCTAACTAACGCGCCAAGTACCTGCAATTCTTGGCTTTCGGGCGCGAGCGAAAAGCGCGCTGACCATTAACGAGCGGCCACGCTCAAACGGCAGCGCGTTTCCGATAGAGCGATGCCTCGATCACCGATGCAATTCTGTCCGCGTTCGGCAAATAGTCGCGGCCGAGAAATTCCACGACTCTGGGAATCACTGACTTGGGGGTCGCTGATCAGGATGGGGTAGTCGACTTCGATCTTGCACCGTCATTCCGTCGGAGCATTTGCGAAAACGTCCTGGTTGTTATCCCGGCAAGGTAAAGTAGCAACCATTCTCGCTTCCGGACGGGGCAGACGCAAAGTAGCGCAACCATTCTCGCTTGCGATCTCGCTGTAGAAACGCAAGTCAAAGACTTGCGCCCCATTTAACCATTGCGGGTCTCATCCGCCGGCTTCGCTGATTATGTTTTGAAGGTGGCGCAACTTTCCAAGTTGCGTATCGGCAACTTAGGAAACTTGCCCCACGATCACACCATGCCGAGTTTCATCCGGCCGGCTTCGCTGATCATGCTCTGGTTCCACGGCGGGTCCCAAACGAGTTGCACGTCGGCTTCCGTCACTCCGGCGATCGTCAGAAGTTTGCTCTGCGCGTCGTGGGCGATCGCCGGGCCCATGCCGCAGCCGGGCGCGGTCAGTGTCATCTTCACTTCCACCTTCGTTCCGCCGCCATCGTGCTCCATCAATTTGCAATCATAAACCAGACCGAGATCGACGATGTTGACCGGGATCTCCGGGTCGAAACACTGTCGAAGTTGTGCCCAGACATCATCTTCTTTCACCGGCCCGTCGGCCGAAGCTGAAGGCGCGGCGCCGTTTGTGTCCTGCGGTTTCCCCAGTCCGAGCGCGTCCAGATCTTTCTCGGCGATTCTCGCCAAGCCCTGGTAGGTAGCGATGGTGTAGCTGCCGCCGAGCGTTTGCGTAATGACGCCCGGGGTTCCCGCGGGAATGGTGGTTTTCGCGCCGCTCGGGATCTGGATCGCCTCGGTATCGCGGCGCAGTGTGAATTCAGTGTTTTCGTGCATGGGTAGGAAAGTTTCAGCCACAGATTAACACGGATTTACACGGATTGCTCATGAAGAGCCGATGACCAATCCGTGTTGATCCGTGGCCAACGGTTCTCCTTCTCCCTTCCCTACTCCGTAATGAGCTGGTCTGGAGGTGCGTCCCTCAGGAGACGCTCTGGCGGGGCGACCTTCTGAGAACGAGTGGTCGCCGAAAGGCGATGGGGTGATACGCAGCGAGTGGGTGAGGTCCTTCGGCGCGCTGCGCCAGCCTCAGGATGACAGAAGGGGGCGGGGTTAATTACATCGCTGAGTCGTCCATCACGATCTTCATTTTTGCGGCAGGTTTACCCGCAAATTGATCGATGAGAGTCGATGACTTATCCGGCGAAGCTTTTTGAACGGGCGCGGCCTTGCCGCCGGCTAAGGCGGAGCGCAACGCGCCCTCCACAAGCTGTGCGCAATGGATTTTTACCGGCGGCAATGGGCCCAGCGGTGCGGCCAGCTCCTCGCCGGACATCGCGCTCGCTTCCGCCGCGGTCCGGCCTCTCAGCATCTCCGTCGCGACGCTCGCCACGGCGATCGCCGTCTGGCAACCGAACGACTGAAAGGTCGCGCGATCGATGACCTTCCGGCCGCCTTCTTCCTTGAACTTGATCCACATCCGCAGCATGTCGCCGCAATCCGGGCTGCCGACCGTCCCAACGGCATCGGCGTCTTTCATTTCGCCGAGGTTTTGCGGATTCCGTATTGCCTCCGCTATTTTTGTTTCAAGATCGTCGTTCATACCATTCGGTCATCCCGAGGGAGGGCAATAGGTCCGTTATGGAAGTGTGCCCGGGCTTCCTCAACTGCGCTTCGCTTCGCTCGGAATCACAATGTTCATGCCTGCTCCAGGTGATAACGTGGCAACTTCGGGTCGACGTCAACGCTCCAGGCATCGAGGCCGCCGCGCAGGACTTTCACGTTTTTGAAGCCGTGCCCTTGAAAATACGCCGCAGCATCGAGGCTGCGCTTACCGGTATGATCGTAAATCACAAGCAGGTCGTTGTGCGACCAGCTGCTCAAACCTTCCTGCATCAGTTCCTGACTAAAGAATTTCGCACCGTCGATTTTCACCGTCTCAAATTCCTCCCGCGTCCGGATGTCGAGCAGGTTCACACGCTCGGCGCTGCGGAGCCTTTCCGCGAGCTCACGCGGTTCGATCTGCATGGCCCGATCCGCTGCGTCGCTCGCAACAATGTGATCGACGACCTCCTCTAAATTGAGGCTGTCGTTACGCGCGCAAACCCCCGCTAGCGTCTCCTCCGGGGCAAAGCCGCAGCTACTGCACCCGCCAATGTGGTACTTCCGAAACATGGCACGCTGCGCGCCCGGGAACTGCACGAGCAGCTCTTGCATGATGGTGTTCGGGTCGATTTGTGCGGTAGAAGTCACATCTCCAAATTAGATTGCGTATCTTCATCCGCAACTCTGGAGGGACGACCTCTGTGTCGTCCGGTATTGTCACGGACGCGACAGATGCGTCCCTCCGTCTACAATTTCACCGGATCGCCCAGCAGCTCAATGACGCGCTTCAGCAAGCGCCCGGCGCCCCCGCCATCGAGGCTGCGATGGTCGAAGCTCAGCGTGAGCTGCGCTTCTGTCCGCGGTATGAACTGACCTTTGCCTTCATCCCACGACGGTAATTTCTTTCCCGCGCCCAAGCCGAGAAGCAGTGCCTGATCTGGCAGCGGAATTGGCGTGCCCCATTCGACGCCGAAGCTTCCAAAATTCGAGACCGCGGCGATTCCACCCGACGTGAGATCCGGTCCCAGCCTTCGCTGGCGCGCCAGCGCCACAAGCTCGGTGTAACGATTAGTGAGGTCCACGAGCGAAGTTTTATCCGCGCCGCGGATGATCGGAACCATGATTCCATCTTGCGCTTCGACGGCAACTCCTACGTCGATCGACCGGGACTGCACCACTCTGTTGCCGACGAGGCGAGCCGCGGCGCTTGGATTTTCGGCGAGCGCGAGCGCGAGCGCGCGCAAGGCGTAAAGCGCGGGACCCGGTTTCGGATCGCGGTTTTTGCGATCGTCCAACACGGGATCGAGGCAGAGTGATGAACCGATCGTGGCGAGCGGACGCGTCCAGCTTCGGCGCATGGCGTCGGCGACACCGATCCGGATCGCGCTCGCGTCGGACGCGGACTGCTTCTCGACGCCTTGCAGAAAATTCTCGAAGTCTTTCACCGTGACCCGGCCAGCCGCCCCGGAACCGGGAATGCCGGCGAGATCCGCCTGGGTGAGCTGCATCTCTGTCATGCGTGCGCGGACCCGCGGAGAAAGGTAGCCGGCGCCTTTCGCGTTCGCCGGAACCGGCAAGCCCCCGCCGCGACCGTCTCGCGTCCGAGCTTCAAAGCGCAGGTCGGAAACTTGTGTTGCTTCGCCGTCAGCCTTCGCCGTTTTGGCCTTGGCTTTGTCTTCGGTGCGACCCGGCACCTCCGCGGCAACGCTTTCGGCCGGCGGGCTCGGCGCATTCTTCGCAAATTTAGCGGCGTCCTTTTCGCTGCCTTCGACGTAACCGAGCACGGCGCCGATCGGATAGGTTTCTTTTACCTGCGCCGAAATCGTTTTGATTTCGCCGGCGCAGGGCGTGGTCACGCTCATGACCGCCTTGTTCGTCTCGACCTCGATGATTTCCTGGTCGGCCACGACTTTGTCGCCCGGCTTGACCTTTAACGCGACGACGGTCGCTTCCGCGATCGATTCGCCGAGTTGCGGCATCGTAATTGGGACTTGAGGCATGACTTTATTCTCGGAGAAGCTGCCGCGCGCGCTGAGCGATCGCTTTTGCGTTGGGGCGATGCGCTTCCCACAGATTCGGGTGGTAGGGAATCGGAGTGTCTTTCGCGTTGAGGCGCGCCGGCGCTGCGTCCAGCAAATGAAAACCCTCGGTCGCCACGCGCGCGATGACCTCCGCGTTTGTACCGCCCCACGGAAACGATTCACCGACACAAAGCAACCGACCGGTGCGGGCTACTGAAGCGAGGACGGTGTCGGTATCGAGTGGCTTTACCGATCGCAGATCCACGATTTCGATTTCAAAGCCCTCCCGGGCCAGCTCTTCGGCGACGGTGATCGCTTCGTGCACCATCGCGCTGTAGGTGACGATCGTCAGGTCGCGGCCCGCACGTGCGATCCGCGCCTTGCCGGTCGGCAGTGATTCGGTCGGCAGCTTGTCCGCCTTGAGGTGGTAATAAAGATACTTGTGCTCGCAAAAGACGACCGGGTCATCGAGCGACACGGCCTCGAGCAACATCGAATAGGCGTCTTCCACGGTAGCGGGCGTCATTACAACGAGCCCCGGATAATGAGCGTAAAGTGACTCCATCGACTGGCTATGGAACGGTCCGCTCCCTTTAGTTCCACCAGACGGCAGACGAACCGTGATCGGGCAGGGGACCTGCGTCCGCCAATAAAGTGTGCCCGCGTTATTGAGAATCTGGTTGAGCGCAACGCTGGAAAAGTCTGCGAACTGCATTTCCACGATCGGCCGCATCCCTTCGATCGCGGCACCGATGGCGGTGCCGACCATCGCATCTTCGCTGATTGGCGTATCGAGGACGCGACCTGGAAATTCCTTCGCGAGACCTTTCGTTGCCTTAAAAGCTCCGCCGAAGGAACCGACATCCTGGCCATAAATAAAAACGCGATCGTCTTCCTTCAACGCCCGCGCCTGCGCTTCGCGGATCGCCTCCAGGTAAGTGATGCTCATGCCGGCTGATCTACGAGGTGCCGCATCGACATCGCGCACCAGTCTTCCTCTTCAGCATCGGGCGCCGGCTCCTTTTGCGCCGTCGCGATTGCTTCCTCAACTTCGGCGGCCGCTTCTTCGCGCCAGCTGTCGAGGATTGCCTGATCAACAAGTTTCCGCTCCAGAACGAATGCTTCCGTGCGCTTCAGCGAATCCTGCGCAAATGACTCTTTCCGGATCTCGGGCGTCACGTAACTCGCATCGTCATGTTCACCGTGGCCGGCGAGTCGGAGGATTGATGCGACAACGAGCTGTGGAGGGCGACCGGCGCGTGCCCGTTTGACCGCGCCACCGATGGCGTCGAGGCACGCGGCCAGGTCAGTTCCATCAATGGAGCAGCCCTCGAAACCATACCCTTTCGCGCGATCAGTCAGATCCTGACAGGCAAATTCCCGTTCGTTAGGCGTGGAATAGGCATAATGATTGTTCGTCGCAACCACCACGAGCGGCACTTGCTCGACGGCCGCGATGTTCATCCCCTCGTGCCATGCGCCCGCCTGCATGCCGCCTTCGCCGATGGTCGTCAGGCCAACGAAACCTGTTTCGCCGCGGAATCTCTTTGCCATCAGCGCACCCACGGTCACCGAGACCATCGCCCCCAGATGACTGATCATTGCCATGTATCCTTCCGAGGGCCGGCCGCGGTGAATGTTGCCGTCGCGGCCACGCATCGGACCGTGCTTCGAGCCAAGATATGTTCGGGCCACATCGAGAAGCGGTTCTCCGAACACCATTCGCGCGCCCTGGTCGCGAATCAGCGGCGCCAGGATGTCCCCTTTCTGCAAAAACAATCCGCAAGTCACGCTGACAGCTTCCTGTCCGCGGCCAATGTAGACGCCGCCGGAAATCAGCCCGCCGCGATAGAGGCTGGCCAGCTTTTCTTCGAAGACGCGCGCGCGCAGCATCCAGCGAAAAGCTTCGAGATATCGCTCGTGTGGCGCTCCCTTCACTGCCGACTTCGCGCCGCGTTTCGCTGTTTGAAGCACGAGGTCGATTGTAGTCGTTTACGCGGACCTCGCGCAAATAGTTTTGGGCACGGCACAGGCGTGTAATCCCAGGATGGTGCAAGCGTCGAAACTACCGGCTCAGTGCAAGCTCCCGCTCCTGCTCAGCGCCTTCAGCTGCGAATTGCGGCTGCGCCGCTCCCGCGCGCGACGATGACCGTATTTCGCCATCGCTGCCGCGGTCGGCCGACAATTTCATCCCGACCAACTTACTCACGCCGCGCTCTTCCATCGTCACGCCATAAAGAATGTCCGCTTTTGCGATCGTTCGCTTGTTGTGCGTGATAATGATGAACTGACTCTGCTCGACGAACCGCTCCAGCACTTTGATGAAGCGGTTGATGTTGCTCTCATCCAGCGGCGCATCCATTTCGTCGAGAATGCAGAACGGGCTTGGCCGCACCATGTAAATAGCGAA
>JBDTYN010000053.1:0-9202 GCA_040005675.1 Chthoniobacterales bacterium | reverse complement strand
CTGCATTCTGGAGCGACGTACTCGCAGGCCGCGCCCAGGCGTTTCTCGCCGGCGGATTTGCGCGTCAGGCGCCTTATGACCACACCGGCCAGGCAATTCGCCCAGGCGAAGAAGCGAGCGGCATGCTGCGTCAGCAGGAGAAAATTCGCCGCCAGTTCTCCAGTTTACTCGGAAGCACCGGAATCGGTGGCAGTGCTGGGTCATTAAAGCCGGAGATTTATTGGGAACTGCTGAACGTCGAGGATCAGGGGGTTCTCACACTCGGTGCCTCCTACAACCGGCCTGGCCCAGGGGGTACGATCCAGGCCGCCGACACACTCTACTACGCCAGCGGCGGCTATTACGTCTCGTTAACTCTTTCCCAGCTCTGGCCGGTTGAAGTAGGCGGCAAGGCTTCGACGCTCGTCTGGCGCGGCGACATGATTTCCGCCGCTTCGCTCGCATCCCTCCACGGGATCGAGCGGGTTGCCTCCGAATCTTCGATGATGAAAGATATTTCGAAGGCGGTCACGCTCTTTCGTCGTGACACAGCGGGCGGGCGTTAGGCAAGGTGCGGGCAACCGCACCGCCTATGAAACTTTCTTCCCGCCTGCTCGCACTCTCTCTCTGTCTCGCCACGCTTCCGACGTTTGCCGGAACCACAACGACTGATGCGACAAGCTCAACGAGCGATACATCCGGCGAGGCGAGTCCGACATTGTCGTACGAATTTGATGCGGAGGAGAGCTACATCGGTGACAGCGATGTCATTCGCGGCCGGCGGAGCGTGCGCGACTTTGATGAGAACAATGCTCTCGTGCGATTCATTTTCACGCCGCGCATCCGCATCGGGATTCTCCGCCTTGGCGTATCCTACGAACGTTACGACTTCGGAATCTCTGACTTTGCGCAGCTGCCTGACACGCTGCAGGCCGCGAATCTGATTGTGGGGCTCGACACCGAACTTTCCGATTCGTTCCTGATCCGGATCGAAGCGCAACCCGGTTTCTACAGCGCGGAAGATTTGAAAGGAGGCGATTTCAACGTGCCCTTCGTGATTGGCGGCACTTACATTTACAGTCCGAACCTGCAGTTCGTCTTCGGCGTCGGAGTGGACTTTAACGGCCGGTATCCGGTGTTACCGGGCGGCGGCATCCGGTGGCGAATGTCATCTCAGTGGGTGCTCAACGCGGTCCTGCCGACACCCCGGCTGGAATTTGAGGCCACCAAGAATCTCACCGTGTATGTGGGAGCGGATATCCGCTCGACCACGTACCGCGTAAATGAACATTTTGGCGAAGATCGGCGGCCGGTTCGGTTAAACGATGCTGTCCTTTCCTATAGTGAAGTGCGAACCGGCATTGGTATTGATTGGAAAGTGACGAGCGGCATGAAGATCACCGCGGAAGCTGGGTATCTGCCTTACCGGAGCTTTGATTATCACCGCGCCGACATTCGCTATCGCTCCGATGGCGGGGCGCCTTACGGCATGTTCGCGCTCCACGCCGCATTCTGAGGCGCTCGCGAGCATTTCCGGGCGCCAAAGCCGATGCGTGCTTGTCATCCTGAGCCGCGCAGACGGCGGGCCCTCACGCGTTAGCCTAGACCCCGGTCCAGTCGGCCAATTTTACGCGTCTCCGGCCAGATGACGGCGACCGCGAGCACAACCAGTATCGTACCAATCCCGCCACCCACGACCGACACGATCGGCCCGAAGAGCGCGGCGGTCAGACCGGATTCCAAGGCACCGAACTCGTTCGACGTTCCGATAAAAATGTTGTTTACGGCTGAGACGCGTCCGCGCATCGCGTCAGGCGTGAGCAATTGCACGAGCGTGTGCCTGACAACCATGCTGACGCTGTCGAACGCGCCGGTCAAAAACAACATCGCCAGAGAGAGCCACAAAAATTTCGAGAGTCCGAAGACGATCGTGGCCGCGCCGAACCCAGCCACGCACCAGAGCAGCATCCGGCCCGCGTGTTTCATCGGCGGCAGGTAGGCGATTCCGACTGCCATGGTGAAAGCACCGATCGCGGGCGAAGCGCGAAGCCAGCCAAGGCCGATCGGTCCGCAGCGCAGAATTTGATCGGCGAAAATCGGGAGCAGCGCGGTTGCGCCGCCGAGCAGCACGGCAAAGAGATCAAGCGTCAGGGTCGCAAGCACAACTTTCTTGCTCAAGACAAAGCGAATTCCCGCGGCCAGACTTTCGATCGGACTGCTTTCGACGCGGCCACCCTGATCGCCGCTCTTGATTGGTAATATGAGCACGAAAAACAAAAGCGCGCAGATCGCTTCGATGACGTAAATGGCCGGAAAGCCGGTGCGCACGATGAGGAAACCGCCTATCGCCGGGCCGACCACGCAGCTGACTTGAAAGATGCTGCTGTTCCAGGTCACGGCGTTTGAGAATTTCTCGCGCGGCACAAGCTTGGGGAAGAATGCGGCACGCGCAGCCCAGCCGAAGGTCCGCGCCGACGAAGAGATCAGGAGGATCAGGTAAATCAATGGAAGCGAGAGATCGTCGAAGTGAAACGAAGCGTGCCGCTCGAAAACTCGGGCGATTGCCGATAATCCGCGGTTCGCATGAACCAGGACCGGCCAGGCGGGAATCGCGAGATGATGGAACGAGACCGCGGCGAGCGCGAGGGAGCAAAGCACGCTGAGCGCCTGTGAGATGAGGATGATGCGCTTACGGCTGAAGCGATCCGCGAAGTCGCCCGCGAAAAGCGAAAGGCCGACAACCGGCAGCGCGAAGACCAGGCCGACGAGGCCCAGTGCCGTCGCGGAATGCGTGCGCGCATAAATTTCCCATTCAATCGCCACCGTCAGCATCTGGCGACCGGCGATGGAGATGCCGTTGCCTAACGAGTAAAAAACAAATGCCGGATAGCGGAAGGCCGCATAGGGATCGCGCCGGATTCTTTCCGCCGGGATTGTCCCTTCAGCGCTGGCGGGTCGATTACTGCGCGGATCTTCATAACCAGAACGCGAAGCGGGTGGTTGGCGATCAGCCATGAGGATCGAGAATGCAGGCGCGTTTCCCGCCGCTCAGGCAATCTTTTTTCGGAATCGAAGCGCGCAAACGCAGAAGAGCAGCACCGCCATGACGAGCAAGGTGGCGAGATTATGCCAGTACTCGAGAAATGTCGCGCCACGCAGGATGATGGCTCGCATCAGGGCGATGAAGTAAGTCGTCGGCAGCACCGCGCCGAGGCCATAAAAGATCGCCGGCATCGTTTCCCGTGGAAAGATGAAGCCGGAAAAGAAAACGCTCGGCAAAATGAAAGCCATCGACATCTGCAACGCCTGCATCTGATTTTCCGCTTTCGTCGCAACGAGAAGTCCGATGCTTAGGAGCGCGAAGACATAGATCACGGTGGAAAAAACCATGGCGACGAGACTGCCGGCGATGGGGACCGCGAAAACGAATCGCATGATCCCGAAGAGGAGCAGCGCCATGAGCATGCCAATGCAGAGATAAGGAACGAGCTTGCCGAGCATCAACCCCCAGCGGCTCAGCGGACTAACGAGCAATTGTTCGAGCGTGCCCCGCTCCTTTTCGCGGACCACGGCCATGGCAGTCGCAAAAGTTGTTCCGATCTGAAGCACGATTCCAATGACTCCGGGGACAAAAAAATTCGGGCTCCGCATGGTCGGGTTGTAAAGCATTTGCGGGCGGATTTCGACCGGGACCGTGCGCCGGCCGCTTTCGCGCATCATCATCTCGATGGATTGCGTGAGGGCAACGCTGAGCGCGGTGTTGAGCGCCTGAAGGGCTGTGGTTGAATTGGAGCCGTCGATCAGCAACTGGACCTGGGCCGGATGACCGGCGCGCAAGTCGCGGGTGAAATGCGGCGGGATTTGCAGACCGACATAAGCGCGGCCGCGGCGGATTTCGCTCGCGAGTTGCTCGACGGTCTGGACTTCGCCGACGACACGAAAAGTTTCCGTATTGACGAAGCGATCCAGCAGTTGCCGGCTCTCGACTGTTTTGTCCTCGTTCACGATCGCCATCGGCATGTGCCTGACATCGTTATCGAGCGCGTAGCCGAACGCGATCATTTCGACCAGGGGTGGGAAGAGCATGAAAAAAAGCGTCATTGGATCGCGCCAGACGACGATGAACTCTTTGAAGAGGATTGCACCGAGACCGCGGAAGGGGGCGTGCTTGGTCATGCGCATCGCGCCTCCAGAGCGCTGTCGCGTTGGGAAATGCTGTCATCCTCAGCCGCGTCAGACGGCGAAGGACCTCGCAAAGGGTCGAGAAGTGTTCGGGAAATGCCAGCCCACTTCGGATTGAGTGTCTCGACGAGCGCATTTCTCTTCGCGCCCGTCCAGCCTTTGATCTGTTTTTCTCGCGCAATGGCACTCTGCGGGTCAGGAAAAACTTCGCAGTAGACGAGGCGATCAACGCGATAGGTTTTTGTAAAGCCCTTCACTTCGCCATGTTGATGTCCCCATACACGCCGGGCGAGATCGTTCGTTACACCGGTGTAAAGCACGACTCGACTGCGATTGGTGACCAGATAAATATAGAAGGTCTTCACTTCGATTCAGAGGTCCTTCGCCGTCTGCGCGGCTCAGGATGACAGGAGAGCGAGCGGTCCGTCATGCAGCGCTCAGCTCCTTGGTCGTGCTTCCTTCACCCGCGTGCTTGTCGGTCAGCGCAACAAACACATCTTCGAGCGACGGCCCGATTTCGTGAATCTCCGACCGGCCGATGCCGACGCTGCGCAATCTTTCCTCAATCTGCGAGCGCTGGATTTTTTCATCGACGAGCAAATGCATCGACTGGCCGAAAACGGTCGCGGCGCGCACCCCTTCCACCTGCCGCATGGCTTGTAAGGCGGTGGTGACATGGTCGCAGGTTACGTCGAGACGACGCGTTCCAGGAGGGCTGACGTCGGGCATCTGCTTGAGATCGTCGGGCTCGCCGCAGACGATCAGTTTCGCCATATAAATATAGCCGACGTGCGAGCAGCGTTCGGCTTCATCCATGTAATGTGTCGTGACAAAAAGCGTCATCCCCTGCCCCGCAAACTCGAAGAGCAAGTCCCACAGCTCGCGCCGCGCCACCGGATCGATGCCGGCCGTTGGTTCATCGAGAAACAGCACCGTCGGCTTGTGCATCAGAGCGCAGGCCATCGCGAGTCGCTGACGCCAGCCCCCGGACAACAAGGCGGCGCGTCTGTCGAGATACGGTTCGAGATGCGTGATCGCGACCAGCTCGTCGCGACGCTGCTTTAGTGCCCGGTCGCGCAAACCGTAAAGCTTACCGGAAAAGATCAGGTTCTCCTTCGCCGTCAGCTCGTCGTAGAGCGAGAATTTTTGCGACATGTAGCCAATCTGATCCTTGACCGCATCGCCGTCGTGCACTACATCGCGGCCGCCGACTCGCGCGGTACCTTCGGTCGGCTCGAGGATTCCGCAGAGCATGCGGATAACGGTTGATTTTCCGGAGCCGTTTGGCCCGAGAAACCCGAAAATCGAGCCCCGCGCGACCGAGAAACTGACGTGATCAACGGCCGTGAATGCGCCGAAGCGTTTTGTCAGTCCCTTGCACTCGATCATCGAATCAGGCATGGTAACGCGGTCGTCCTGGTTGCGTGTTCCTGGAGCGAGAAGCAAGACGCATCTCCTACTTCGGAACGTTCGGGAAGAACACATCGGCCGACATGCCGGCGCGCAACTTATCCTCCGGATTCTCAAGCCGAATCTTCACCCCAAAGACCTGACGAATCCGGTCTTCGACGGTTTGCACGTTGCGTGGAGTGAACTCCGCCTGCCGGCTGATCTGCTCGACTTTTCCGGCAAAGTCGCGATCACGAAAGGAATCCACGCGCAGTCGAACCCGATCGCCGAGTTTGATCAAGCCCAGCCACGGCTCCGGGACGTAGACACGGACCCAAAGCTGATCCGGCAGGATGAGCGTTGCGACCTCGCGATTTGGCGGCAGGACGTCGCCGACCTTCACGTTTAGGACTTCCAAGATTGCGTCAGTCGGAGCGACCACCTTCATCTCGGCGAGTTGTGCGTCCATCTGCGCAAGCTGCGCCCGCGCCTGTTCCACCCGCATATGCGCGGCATCCAAATTTTTCGCCTGTGTCTTCGCCGCGCTCGCGGCCCGCTCGGCTTCATTCGGCGAAACCGTTCGGCTCTTCAGCAGGTCTTGCTGCCGCCGCGCGTCCGCGCGCAGGAACTCCAGCTGTGCAGATTGCGCCTCGGCATCACCTTCCGCGGAATGGATGGCCGCGCTGGCAAGATCACGCTGCGCCTTAAGCTCGGCTGCATCCATTTGAGCGATGAGATCGCCGGGTTTCAGCGTTTGCCCCTCATTGGCGAAAATTTTTTCGACCCGTCCGCCGAACCGCGGCGCGACATGGACTTCGTCTACTTCGATCGTGCCGGAGACTGCGTTCGTCTGCCGCTGGCATCCGCCAAGCGCGCAAAACGCCAGCAGGGCGAAGGCGCGAAAAGAACTATGATGCATCGATGGCAGCCAAATCGGGAGAACTCACAAGTTACAAAACTGGATTTCGAGCCTGACGGCAAGCGATGCGCGCGAAACAGGCCGCGAAACGTGGCCCCGCGCACCTGCAAAATCGCCAAGATCGCGAGCGAGACACCGAACGCAGCATTCGTGGGATTGCACTTTCGCCTCCTTTCGCGGATAGAAAGGCCTGTCCCGTCGGTGGTAAATCGACACCTTGCAATTGCCTAACGAATGCCATCTCGCCGTTTCGATCACATTGATCTCCGTGTTCGTAACCGCGCGGAAGCGCAGCATTTCTACGCGCAAGTTTTGCCTGCACTCGGTTTACCGCACGATGTCAGCGGCGAACGCTGGGGTGCCTTCGACACCGGGCACGCTGAACCCACTGAGTTCTTTGGGTTCACGGAAGATCCGCAGCACCAGCCGAATGGCAGCCGGATCGCGTTCTGGGCCGACACTCGTGAGCAGGTGAATCACGTTGCCGAGGTCGTTCGGGAAGCCGGCGGCCGGAATCTCGAAGGGCCGGAATTGTGGGTCGAATATACGCCCGGCTATTACGCGTTCTTTTTCGAGGATCCTAGCGGCAACAAGCTCGAAGTTTGTTGTCGCGCGAGCGGCATCGTTGCGGAATAGCCACGCTTCAACGAGACATCTGCGTGAGCCGCTCATCTGTGGAACCGAAAATTCTCCGGCCCAGGAATCGCGTCCGTTATCTCAAGCTCATCGCGGTCTTCAAAATTTTGAAAGGCCTTGCCCTGCTCACCCTCGGCTTTTCTCTGCTCTTCCTGAATGCCCGCACCCGGTGGCTGGACGGGATTTCTGATTGGGCGGACGACGAACTGCTCCTCTCGCACAGCCGCTCGGTCACGTTTTTGCTCAACAAACTGCAGGACGCGCTGGCGGGTGGTCACTTGCGCGCGACCGGTTTGCTGGCGCTATTTTATGCCAGCGTGCTTTTCACTGAAGGCATCGGCGTTTACATGCAGAAACGTTGGGCAGAAATGCTGATGGTTTTTGCCACCGCCGCGCTTATTCCGCTCGAGGTGCGTCATATCTGGTTTCGACCCAGCCTCGGCGCCGTCGTCATCCTGGTGCTGAATATCTTTATCGTCTGGTTCCTTTACCGCGTCTTGAGACGCGACCGCCAGCAGAAGCCGACGCCGGTGGAATACGAAGCCGTCGAGACTCTCTAGCGGGCGTGCCGGGAACAACGCCAAATTCTCGCAGAGCGCGCTTCGTCTCTTCCATTGGAAGTCCGACGACGTTGCTGTCGGAGCCGGTGATCCGGGCGATGATCTCGCGATCATTCTCCTGCGCGGCATATGCACCGGCTTTGTCCAAAGGATCGATCTTCGCCAGATAGGCTTCGATTGCGCGGTCGCTTAGCGGACGGAAACGGACGTCTGACGTGGCTATGAAGATGCGTGCCCGACGGCCTTGCGTCACGCACACCGCGGTGCAGACCTGATGAGTCTTTCCGGACAAGCGACGCAGGATGCGGCGCGCGTCGGCGAGGTTTAACGGTTTGCCGATAATGTCGCCGTCGAGCGCAACCAGCGTATCGGCGGCAAGAACGACATCACCCGACCTGGCAACGACCTGGCGTGCTTTGCGCAGGGCGTTCAATAATGTGAGCTCGCGAATCGTAAAGGCTGTGCTGACCGCTTCCCGCGTGGCGGGCGGGACCAACTCGAATCGGAACCCCGCTGCCGTGAGAAGATCGCGACGCCGCGGCGACGCTGAAGCGAGGAACAGCCGCGGGGACACACGCGGGCTGTGCGATGTACCGCTACGGTCGGGCCGAAGGTTCCGGGCTGTTGGTTGCAGGCTCATCGCGCGTTTTCTCTGATTTCCCGCCGAGCATTTTGCCGATATTTGGCATCTTCATTTCCTGGTAATCGGCTGGCGCAGAAAACTGCGCATCGGGCAGCGGATCCTGTTTTACGGCCGTAATCGTGCTCGTGATTTGCTTCCCCTCCATGTTGATATTAGTGCGAATGGGCAAACCAGGAAAATCGCGGTAGTCAGGCATCGACGTGATACCGGCCGACCACGAAGCCGGCGTCATTGCCTGCATCTGCTTTACGATCGCCGCCGAGTTTGGATACTGTGGTGCAATCCAGTAGCTCGCTTTGAATTTCGGTGCCACGCAGCTGTACTCCTCGGCTTCATAGCCACCGATCGTCTCCTTCTTCCCCGTTGGCGTCAGCTTCGGCTTCTCCTGCGGTTGCTTCTCCCCGCCGAATCGCGTGGCCATTTCTGCGACAGCTTTCGCTTTGTCTCCCGAAATCCGGAGGAACTTCTTTTTGTCGTTGAGCAAGCTCAGCATCTCGCCCGATTTGCTGTCGATAATCGTCGTGACCTCCGGCGACGCTTCCACGCGGGCTTTGTCCCCTTTGATCTTGATCGTCATCTCCGAAATCGAGCCTGCGCCTTCGATTTTTTGCACGATCGTTAAATCCGCGCGGGCGGGGAGCAGAAAAGAAACGCTCAGAAGCAGGAGCCAGCGGGCGGCTTTCATGTTTACCTAGCTAGACAAGGCATGCGAAAATAGCAAGCGTGCTCGACCGGCGGTCACAATTCAAAAAGAACTTGGCAGCCTGAGCGGGTCACGCCAGTTTACCGGGCGCGCGGGTGTAGCTTAATGGTAAAGCTGTAGCCTTCCAAGCTACTGACGAGGGTTCGATTCCCTTCACCCGCTCTCTCGACCGGAGGGATGCCCTCGCGGGG
>JBDTYN010000052.1:0-5340 GCA_040005675.1 Chthoniobacterales bacterium | reverse complement strand
CATGCCTTTCCGCGAAACGGTGCTGATGGCGATGAGCTCGCTGGGCGCGAACAAGCTGAGGTCGGCTTTGACGATGCTCGGGATTACGATTGGCGTTTTTTCCGTTATCTCCGTCATGACCGCGATCGGGGCGCTGCAAGGCTCGATCGAATCCGGGCTGAGCTTCCTCGGTTCGAACATTTTCCAGTTCGCAAAATTTCCGGTGAACGTGAGTGCGGGCGGACAAATGAAGAAGAAATATGAGAACCGGCGCAACGTCAGCTATCGCCAGGCTCTTCGGTATTACGAACTGATGGAAGGCGAGGCGCGCGAAATCTGTCTCAAGACTTTCGACTTCAAGGGACAGGCCGTGTACAACGGAATGAAGACAACCCCGAGCCTGACCGTCGCCGGCTCGAACCGAAGCTTCCTGACGGCGAACGCCTACACTCTCGCGTATGGGCGAAACATCAGCGACGAGGATGTGCAGTTCGCCCGCAGCGTGCTCGTCATTGGGAAGACGATCGAGAAGCGCCTTTTTCCGCACGAGTCGCCACTCGGCAAGGTGATCAAACTCAACGGCCATACCTTTACGATCATCGGATCCCTGACGGAGAAGGGCAGCGCGTTCGGGCAAAGCCAGGACGACATCTGCGTCATGCCAATCACGCGTTTCTTCGAGAACTACGGCGAAGCAAAGCGGACTGTGAACATCGCCACGCAATCGTTCAGCGAGCAATCTTATAACCGCACGCTCGACCGCGCGATCGGCGCGATGCGGATTGCGAGGGGGGTGCGCGCCAACCAGGAAAACGACTTCGAAATTTACTCGAACGATTCCTTGAAAAGCGCGTTCATCTCGGTCGCTGGGATTGTCCGAATCGGCGCATTTGTCATTAGCCTGATCGCGCTCGTCGCTGCCGGCATCGGGATCATGAATATCATGCTCGTGAGTGTGACGGAGCGGACGAAGGAAATCGGAGTCAGGAAATCGGTCGGCGCGCGCAGTCGCGACATTCTGCGACAGTTTCTGACGGAAGCCGTTTTCATTTCGGAGGCCGGCGGTATTCTGGGAATTATTCTCGGGGTTCTCGGCGGCGATCTGCTCGCGCTCTGGCTGAAAGTGGACGTGATTTTCCCATTTGGCTGGGCAATCGCGGGACTGATTGTTTGTTCAGGCATCGGTATTGGCTTCGGCTTTTATCCTGCTTATCGAGCTTCGGCTTTGGATCCGATCGAAGCGCTGCGTTTCGAATAGCGAATTCTCGCTTCCTCACGGCGGTTCGTCAGGGCTGGGCATGTAACCTGCGCCTGCTTTGCTTTGACCGTGCGTACTCGCTGCAACTATTCTCATCCTTCCCCCTTCGCCCCTCGTCACTGTGTCCGCCTCTTCTAAGATGTCTTCTGGGGTTGCGGCGCAGCCTGGCGTGCTCCTGATCGAGGAGTACGACGCCCTGGCCGTAGCGATTGGATCGGCGCTGGAGAAATTTGCGCCGCACCACCAGAAGCGCGTCGTCTCCTCCTTTGAAGCAGCTGAAGCGGCCGCGCACGAGATCACGCCAGAGTTGATTGTGCTCGATTTCGACCCGCCGCAATCCCGGGCAGTCGAGTTCCTCAGCCGGATGAAAACGGCCTACCCCGACGCACGCGTGCTGGTGATCGCAGCAGGGGCTTCGGCCGAGCTGGTGGCCGAGCGCGGCCGGGGAGCGGCGCTGCATTTTATCGAGAAGCCTTTCGAGCTTGCGGGATTTGGCGCGGCCGTGCAGGCGTTGCTGGGCTCTTGGGCGACTACCCCCTCGGGGGAATCACGCGGCACCCTGCGCGATCTTCAGGTCTGGGACGTCGTGCCGCTGCTCTGCCTCGCCGGGGGGAGTCTCGTATTAGAAGTTGGATCGACCGGTGGAAGGAGGGGCCAGGTCCACCTCGAAGGCGGACATGTCACGCATGCTGTGACAGGGGCGCTGACAGGCGTTGATGCCTTGGAAGAGATGCTGCGTTGGCCGGCGCCCGAACTCCGGGAAAGGCAGAGAGGCGCTGAGGCACCCCGGACAATCCAGGGGCCATGGAACGGAATCTTGCTCGAGTTGCTACGGAAGGCGAAGGCGGCGGAGCCGGCCAGACTTCCGCCGACGGTGGAGACCACCGAATCAGCTGCTCGACTGAAAACCGGCAAGAAACTGCTCATTATCGACGACACGGAAATGCTTCTGATTTTCGTCGAGGACATTCTCGCAGCCGCCCAGCCGGACCTCCAGATCGCGACGGCGATGACCGGGACAGAAGGTGTTCGACGCGCAGAAGCAATGCTTCCCGATCTGATTCTCGCCGACTACAGCCTGCCGGATATGAATGGCGACCGCGTCTGCGAACGTTTGCTAGAGAATGCGGCGACGGCGGGCATTCCCGTTGTCATGATGTCTGGTCACGTCACCGAAATGACGAGAGCGGCCGCGACGCTCAAAAACATCGTCGCTTCCATTCCCAAGCCCTTTTTCTCCGAACAACTCGTCGCGCTGGTGACGAGAACCTTAGCCGAAGGACCTCGTGAATCGAAACAGGAGGTGAAGGCGGGCGAGGCCGCGATTTTGCAGCAACCACACGCGACGATAGGCTCGGCGACCGAGCCAGCACGGAAGCGATCTGGCAACGGACAGGCACGGCGTCCGATCCGAGCGCCAGCGGCGCCAGCGCAAATCGTCGGCCCGCGGCCAGAGGCACAACACCACCCCCAAGCGACCCCGGTGGTGGCGCCAATCAAAGCTGATGTATCAGCTTCTCCGAAGGTGCGGATTGGAGTCGACACTCCGAGCGAGGTGCAGCCTCCAGTGGCGCCTAAGGCGCCGCCGGTTTCGTCGCCCCCGCCGGTCGCGCCACTCAAAGCTGACGTGCCGACTTCTCCGAAGGTGCGGATTGGAGTCGTCCCGCCGAGCGAGGTGCAACCTCCGGTAGCGCCCAAGGCACCGTCGGTTTCGCCGCCCTCATCGGCCCGGTCGTGGGCAACAGTCTCCCCGCCACCTGCGGCCACTCTGGCGGTTCCCCGGTCTTCGCCGCGCGCCTCAGTCGGAGTCGACGCGACAGCGGCGGATCGCGAAGTTATTCTCGGCCTGGCGCTGGAGGTGATCTCGATGCAGTTCACTCCGACCCTGCAGATTGGCGCGATTCGGGCGCGACCGGCTTCACCGATTGTCGCGTTGCATCTGCGTTCGGCTGCCCTGAGGGATAAGATCAACCGCGATGCCGGGTTCGAACTGGGCCCGGCCGATCTCGATTTGGAAGGAAGACTGAAAACGTTACGGCTACTGCCTACGACATACCCGCTGGAAAGTCTCCGCTTTCGCGGTGCGATGGAAGTCGCAGACGTAGGGGTTGCGGCGAACGATCGGCTGCTTGTTCAGCTAACACCGTCCATTGGAGCACCGCTGCGGATGCAGTTGCGAGCGCGCTTTGAGCTGGCCACAGTCGAACTTTCCCCCGGGTTCACGCTCCGCCACCTGGTCCTGCAGGCGCGCGCAGAAGATCTCCGCGTCACTTTTGATTCAGCCGCGGGCGACGACGCCGGAGTGCCTTTTCGCACGACAAGGATTCTCCTCGATCAGCTCGAGCGGATTACCGAACTGCTACTGGAACCTTCGCGGTAGTCGGAGCCGAGCTTCGGCTAGTTGTTGCTGGCCGCGCGGCGGTCGCGCAGGAATTCTGCTAACTCGTCGGTGCCGAAGTCGGGAAGGATGTCGTCATCCCAAACCATCGTCGGCGTGCGCGCCTGGCCGGAAATCTCCTTTAACCTACTCAGGAGCGCTTCGTTTCCGCGCACGTCGATCATCTCGTAGGCCACGTCGTGTTCGTCGAGATAGTCCATGGCCGCTTTGCAGTAAGGGCAGCCCGTCTTGACGTAGAGCGTGGGAGTGTTCACACAAGCCAATCGGCTGTCGCGAACTGCGCGGTTGCCGAACGCGACGGATTACCCGAGCCCGAGCGCGGCGAAGGTGGCATCAACGTGCCGCAGATGGACTTCCAGCGAGCAAAGAGCGTCGATCTCTTGAGGAGAAAGTTTCGTCATAATCTGCGGCTCCGCTTTCACGTTCTCGGCGAAGGAGGCTGAGCCTTTCCAAGTCCGCATGGCAGCACGTTGCACCGCCTCGTACGCTTCCTTCCGTTCCGCTCCGGCACGAGTAAGGGCAAGCAAAACGGATTGGCTGCAATAGAGCCCTTTCGTCAGTTCCAGATTGCGCTGCATATTCTCGGGATAAACCTGCAGCCCCTCGACCAGCTCCCGCAACTTAACGAGCATGTAATCGAGCAGCGTGCACGAATCCGGTAGGATAATTCGCTCGGCGCTGGAATGGCTGATGTCGCGCTCGTGCCAGAGCGCAACATTCTCCAGCGCAGCGACTGCGTTGCCGCGAATTACCCGCGCAAGGCCGCTGAGCCGTTCGCCGGTGATCGGATTGCGTTTGTGCGGCATGGCCGAGCTGCCCTTTTGCCCCTCGCCGAAAAATTCTTCCAGCTCGAGCACCTCCGTCCTCTGCAGATGACGAAATTCCGTGGCCCAGCGGTCGATGCTAGACGCAATCAGCGCGAGCGTGGTGGAAAATTCGGCGTGACGATCGCGCTGGATGATTTGCGTCGAAAGGGTCGCCGCCTTGAGCCCGAGCTTCTCGCAGACGGCTCGCTCGATTGCGGGATCGAGGTGAGCATGCGTCCCGACGGCGCCACTGAGCTTGCCCACGCGAACACGTTCGGTCGTTTGGACCAGGCGCTCTTCTGCGCGCCCAAACTCATCAAACATCAACGCGAGTTTGAGCCCGAAGGTGATCGGCTCCGCGTGAATCCCGTGACTGCGGCCGATCATCGGCGTCATCTTGTAGCGCCGCGCCTGCGCCGTGACCGCAACGCGCAGCTCCTTCAGATCAGCCACAAGTATCCGCGACGCCTCCGTCAGCTGGACCGCGAGTGTCGTATCGAGGATGTCAGAGGAGGTCAGTCCCTGGTGCATCCACCGGGCCGCCGGACCCACGGACGCGGCAACGTTTTCGAGAAACGCGATGACGTCGTGATTCGTTCGCTGCTCGATTTCGGCGATTTCGGGGATTGAGAAGCGCGCGCGCTCACGAATTTCGACGGCATCAGCGCGGGGGATTTGGCCGAGGTCGGCCATCGCCTCGCAGGCGGCAATTTCGATTTCGAGCCAGATCTGGAATTTGCGCGTGTCAGACCACAGCTCGCGCATTTGAGGCCGCGAGTAACGATCGATCACCGCAGAACGATAAAAGCCAGTCGCGCGGGCGGAAAGCGTTTTGTCGCAAAAAAGAAACGTCGCGTCGCAGGATTACCCCGCGACGCGACGTTAAAATTTTTCGAACT
>JBDTYN010000051.1:0-6064 GCA_040005675.1 Chthoniobacterales bacterium | reverse complement strand
AATCACCCAGAGAGAGATCGCCTGTACGCCGGACGCCGGCAGCGCAACCATCGGTCTAAGCTGCAAGCGCTGAACGGCCTTCGTCAGGTGGGCGATGGCGGATTCGTCACCGCTACCGCGCTTCGCGGGACCGTGAGCGCCCGGCCCGCGGCGTTTCTGCAGCTGAAGCGTTTTCCAGCTCTCCCAGATCATGAAGGTGGAGATACTCACGTAAATTGCGATCGAAACGTAGCTGACGACTGAGTTGACGTTGCCGGCGCGCTTCAGCATCTCGATCAACTGCGCGCCGACCTCAGCGCCGCCGATCGTCCCCAGCGCCATGATTAATCCGAGTCGCAGGTCGACATTCCCAAGCGCGCGGTGGCGTTTGGCGGCCACAACTGATTTGCCGACGATGTGCGCGAGGTCCGTGCCGACGGCGAAGTTCCAATCCAGCCCGACTGCTCGCAGCGCCGGGCCGGCAATAAAGCTGCCGCCCACCCCAAAAAAGCCACCCAAAACTCCGATCAGGAATCCGATTACGACCAGATAGGTCGGGCTGATATCCGCCCCGGAAATCGGGAAATGCATGTCGCTACTCCGAACGTCCGCGCAGCAGGCGCAGAAGACCGGTTGTTACGCTTTCGAGCACCACTGCCTGGCCGATGATCAACCCGATCGCCGCAAGGGCGTAGAGTTTCACATTGGTCGTGACCAGATGCTGCAACCAATCGGACAGAAAATGCATCACGACGAGCAGGTAGACGACGACAAGGACCGCGTAGACCGGCAATTCGATCAGAAAAGCGCGAAGCGTCTTGGCGGCTTCAGTCTTCAAATGACCTCCAGGAATTCACATCAGTGCTTCGCTGCTCGTCGGTGCGGCGGTCGCGCGGGACGCTTCGCCCCTCCAAATAACCGTTGCGTAAAAAGCGTTTCGCCGTGACCTTCCCCGACAGTTTCAGGGAACGAAATTATGGCCGATGTTGCGAACAAATATCCAGAGAACGTAGAAGGAAAATTCTACGTGGACGATCAATGCATTGACTGCGATCTCTGCCGCGAAACCGCCCCGGCGAATTTCAAACGAAACGACGACGGCGGGCATTCCTTCGTCTATAAGCAACCCGAAAGCCCCGAGGAAGAAGCGCTTTGCAAGGAAGCAATGGAAGGCTGTCCCGTCGAAGCGATCGGGCCCGACGGCGCCTAGTCCTGGCGCTGCGGCGGACAGTGGCGTTTTGGAAATGCCGGCGACCTCCGAGGTTCGCGTCGCCCTGACGATAGCCGGATCGGATAGCAGCGCGGGTGCGGGCGCGCAGGCTGATCTCAAGACCTTCAGCGCCTACGGCGTTTATGGAGTGAACGCGATTACTTCGGTCGTCGCGGAGATGCCGGGGAAAGTGTCGCAAATCCACGGCCTGCCTCCATCGATTGTCCGCGAGCAGATCGAGGTGTTGTTTGGCGGGTTTCGTATTTACGCAGTAAAAACCGGGCTCCTTTACTCGGCCGAGATCAGCGCGGCCGTGGCAGAAGCGTTAGGGGCCTTGAACACCAAATCGCAACGCCCAATTCCATTGGTGATCGATCCGGTCATGGTTGCCACCAGCGGAGATCTTCTGCTCGAAGATGAAGCCGTCGCGGTTTACGAGACGCAATTATTTCCGCTGGCTGCGCTTGTTACGCCCAATCTGGATGAAGCAGCGAGATTGCTCGGCGAACCGATCACCACTCTTCGGCAGATGCGGAGCGCGGGGGAGGCGTTGCACGTGAGGCATGAAGTGCCTTTTCTCCTGAAAGGCGGTCATTTGCGCGGGGCGACCGCGACGGACTTTCTCTTTATCGGCGACCGCACGGTTGAGTTTTCTCAACCGTTTATCCGCGGCGTCGCGACTCATGGAACGGGCTGCACTTATTCGGCTGCCATTACCGCAGGTCTGGCGCTCGGGTTGTCGCTGGAGGAAGCGGTCGGACGGGCGAAAGGCTTTGTCACGCGCAGTATTGAGCAGCATTTCACGTGGCGCAGCGGATCGGGCACCGCGATTCACGCCCTCAACCATCCACCCTCCCAGCCCGGCACCTAAGTAGCCGCTTCCTGCTGTTCCGTTGCGGCGACGCCCTTCGCGTCGCCTGAAAAATTCCACCGCTTCGCCTGCATGGCCGCGAGCGCGGCCGCCGTTTCCGCCTGTTTCTTGCTCAGCCCGGTTCCTTCGCCCAGAACCATTCCTTCCCATATAACCCGCACCGCAAAAGTTTTTTCATGTTCCGGCCCGCTTTGCGAGAGCAGTTCGTAGATCGGACTGCGCGGGGAACTAGCTTGGAGCAGCTCCTGTAATTGCCCCTTTGGATTAATGTCGATCGGCTCGTGCCTCAACGTCTCAAGATGCGGCTTTGTCACGCGGAGAATGAACGCGCGCGTCGTTTCAAGGTCGCTATCGAGGTAGATGGCGCCAATCAACGCCTCGAACGCGTCAGCCAGGGTGGAGGTCCGCGCGCGGCCGCCACTTGCTTCTTCGCCGCGGCCCATCATTAAAAACTGACCGAGATCAAGATCCGCAGCGCGATGCCGGAGAGCGTCGCGTGAAACAATACGCGACCGAAACTTCGTCAGCTGACCCTCGGCTTCCTGCGGAAATCGTGCAAAAAGGTGCTCCGTAATGACAAGCTGAAGAACAGCGTCGCCCAGAAATTCGAGTCGTTGATTGTCGAAATGCCGGCGCTGCCTCTCGTGGCCGAGACTCGGGTGCGTCAGCGCCTCGGCGAGCAGAAGGGGATTTCGGAATTTGTGGCCGATTCGTTCTTCGAGCGGATTCACCGAATCACCAGATTACTACGCAGCCGCGGAAATTAGCAAAGCCTCCCCGCTTCGGTCGAATGAGTCAATGAGGCTCCGCTTGAGCGCTTATCGCCGCTGATAGATTGCAAGCGAAGTAATCACATCGACCGCACGCTGTAGAACGACATCGCGCAGCGTCCTTTTTTCCTGCGCGCGACCGCGAACTTGCGCTGCTTCCATCACCTGGAGCTCCGGATTCTTCCCTGCAAGTAACGCCGCTTCGTTCAGATGCGGACGCTCGTTCTCGAAGACGAACCATGCCATTCCTTTCTCGAGGCTTTGCTGAAAAATTTGCCGCTTTTCGTCGACTGGCATCTCCACCGGCAAATCGGGTTTCAACCCTCCTGGAAACAGTGGTTGCCGCTCCGGCAGCACCACCTCGCCCACCGCAACACGCAATTTTCCTCCGCGATTTAATGGCAGGTCGGAATACTCGACCGCGCGGCCAGCGGTCGGTGCACCGACGATCAATGTCTTATTCTGTTGGCGCAGAACGCAGGCCACAGCTTCAGCAGCACCACTGGTATCGCCATCGGTGAGCGCGATAAGCAGCCCGGTGAACACAGGTTCGCGATCGGATGCGAACGCCCGCTCCTGTCGCGCTACCGCCTTGCGCAAAGTGAAGAGTAGTTTTCCTTTCGCGCAGAATCGCTTCGTGAATTCGGCCGCGGTCGCGAAATCATTCATTGCGGCACTCGCCCTTAGATCCAGCACCACTGCATCCACTTTCTTCCCGGCGAATGTCTGCAGGCTCGCATCGAGCGCTTGGAGAGTTTCTGCCGTGATGGGGCCCGCTCTCACATAGCCGATGTGGTTATCCAGGATTTCCGCATAGAAAGGGGTGCTGCTTTCTTTGCTCCCAGTTTGCTCCGCGGGGAGCAGCATAACGCCGCGCCCGAGGCGCGTGAGCAGACCTTGCAGGGTCGCGCGGTTCAGTTCCGTTGCATCGAGCGTCGCCTCATTCACGTAATTGGTTTTCAGCAATTGAAGCGCTTGCTCGACGTCTTCGCCGCTCATCCCGTCGATGAGCGACTCCGTCGTCGGCGTCGCGGTCGGACGCGCGGCGGAAGTCGCGCCAGCTGTTGGCGATGTCGATGTCGATGCGAGGGGACTCGCTGCCGGTGCGGCGCCAGCGAGAGCCACCCCGACGAGAATTGTCGCGATCGCGCCGATCGGGAAAAGAACGCGCGAGATCACTGGTGGGCGAGGTTACGCGAATCCGCGCTCCCGGCAATGTCACGGCGATAATGGCAACCTTCGAATTGAATCTGGGAGACCGCGTAGTAGGCGCGTTCGCGTGCCTGCGCGACGTCGTGCCCCAGGCCAGTGACGGCGAGAACGCGCCCTCCCGCGGTTACCGTGCAGCCACGTTCGTGTCGCGTGCCAGCGTGAAACACCTGCACGTCCGGAAGCCCAGCAACCACGTCGAGGCCGGTGATTTCCTGGCCCGTCTCGTACGCGCCCGGATAACCGCCCGACGCCATCACGACCGAGACCGCGGCACGTTCGTCCCATTCGATTCGTGCGTGCTCCAGAGTTTGATCACTGGTCGCGGCAAGCAGTTCGAGTAGATCCGATTTCAGACGCGGAAGAATCACTTGAGTTTCGGGATCGCCGAAACGGCAATTGAACTCAAGCACTTGCGGGCCATCGCTGGTCACCATCAGTCCGGGAAAAAGCAGGCCGCGGAAATTTATTCCTGCTTTTTTTAATCCGGCGAGTATCGGCGTCATAATCTCCTGTTCGAAACGCATTTCGAGATCGCCGGTCCATTTGGATGCCGGACTAAACGCGCCCATTCCGCCCGTGTTGGGACCGCAGTCGCCGTCGTGCGCGCGCTTATGATCCTGCGCCGTCGCAAGCATGCGGTAGGTCTCACCTGCAAGGAGAAGGTGGAGTGAACATTCCCAGCCGGAGAGAAATTTCTCGACCACCACGCGCCGACCCGCCTCGCCGAACCGGCCAAGATTTATCATCGCTTCGATCGCGGCAGCAGCTTCGTCGCGGTCTTTGGCAATGACGACGCCTTTGCCGAGCGCGAGCCCGTCCGCTTTAATCACGAGCGGGAACTGCAGCTCCTCGCAAAAACGGAGCGCTTCGTCGCTCCGCGAAAATGCCCCCGCCTGCGCGGTCGGAATTGAGCACCACTGCATCAACTGCTTCGCGAAACTTTTGGATGATTCGAGCCGCGCAGCCTCTCGTGTCGGACCAAAAATGCGCAGATTTCCGTCCCCGAACAGGTCAACAATCCCCGCCGCCAGTGGATCGTCCGGGCCGACGACGGTGAATTCGACGCGATTCTCTTTTGCAAAGGCGAGGAGGGCCGGCAGATCGTTTGCGGCGATGGAGATGTTTTCCGCGATCTCGTCTGTTCCGGCGTTACCTGGCGCACAAAAAATGCGATCGACCGCGGGGGACTGTTGAAGTTTCCAAGTGAGCGCGTGCTCGCGGCCGCCGCTTCCGATAACAAGAACCTTCACCTTAACGAGGTTGTCCGGGGCGGCATAGAGGAAGAAGCGTGCGGCACGGCCAAGACGAAGGCAAGCTGACGCGCAGGGACGCCCATAAAGATCGGGTAGGATCGCCTTCAGGTTATACACTCCAAAAAGCGTGTTACGCGCTTGTCGGCCGTTTGCTGGGCACTTACCATAACCGCGATGGCAAAAACATCGGTCATGAATCCGCGCTGCTTATCTCGTATGGTGCTCGACAGAATCGCAGACAAATGGACCGCGCTAATTATTCACGTGCTCGCGACCGGGACGCACCGGTATGCGGAATTGCAACGAGAGATCGGGGGCGTCTCTCAAAAAATGCTGACGCAAACACTCCGGACGCTGGAGCGTGACGGGTTGGTGCAGCGAAAGGTGTACGCGGTCGTGCCACCAAAGGTCGAATACACTCTGACTTCTCTCGGACGCACGCTCGTGGAACCGCTCCAGGCAATTTGTCGCTGGTCGGAAAAGCACCTGGCTCAGCTCGAAGCAAACCGCGCCGACGCTAAAGAACTGACGCGACCATCTTCGCTCGCTCCTTAAGAGCATCGTTGCATTGAGTCGAAAGCCTAAGCCTTAGCGCTTGTCACCGCCTCGTCATCATCGAGCGCCAGAGGGAGAACGACGCTATATCAAATGACTCGCGTTTTTCTTCTTTCTCCCGCCTATGCCGGCGGCGAACGCGCACGAATGATCATGAGTGAACGCGCGCAGTTCGATCTCGCGCGGCGGATGCGAAAGGCCGACGACGTGACAC
>JBDTYN010000050.1:0-9768 GCA_040005675.1 Chthoniobacterales bacterium | reverse complement strand
ATCTCCTGTCTCAGCTCGTGGGCAGATTTTGTTTGTCGAGGTTCTTCAGCCATTCACGATCTCTTTTTAACTCTGCCGTGCTCATTGCGAACATTGGTTTCGACATTCGGCTTTTCGCGATCAGGACGCACACTCCGCAAAGAATGAAGTGCAAAACTGCTGCTGCCAGAGCGATCCAAACCACCGAGACCTGCAGGGCATGCGCGACGCCAATGATCGCGCTGCCGAGCAAAAAAATGTAACCCAGCGCAAAAAGCAGTCCCGCGGCGATGAGCGCACCGAGCAGGACCAGCACATGCACAAGCGCGCCTTTCGACTCGTGCGCGACGAGGGCCGCGCGGCTGCCGAAGAAACCTGAGAGCGCGTTCGCGAGCGCAATCAGGTTGTTCAGCAATCCCGCGTGACCCGCGGGATTGCGGAACCGCATGGGTTCGCTTGCCATGCAGCGAGCTGGTTAACGGCGGAATATCATCCCCAGGACAAACCCGATGCCGAGCGCCGAAAAAACAGCCTTGGTCGGATTTTCCCGGACGTATTGCTCGCCATCTTCCTGCAGGGTGCGCGCGCGATCCCGCGCATCGCCCCATGCCTGCTCCGCTTTGCCACGGTATTCATCAGCCACAGCACCAGCGGCCGACTTGAGATCGTCGGCGGCTCGACGGACATGCGTCTTGCTGCTGTCGAGTTTGTTTTGCGCGGCCGCCGTTCCGGCGCCGCCCTGCGATGTTGGATTTTCTTCAGCCATATTTTCTCCTGTAATTTCTTTATTGGAAGCTCGCCCCGTCCCGGCTTTGAGGCAACGACGAAACGGGGCAAGACCTCTCTCAGCAAAAACGTAATTCGACAACCGGTTGCGCTTACCGGGTTCGATTTTGCTGCGATCGATGCGAGAATCGCGCTCTTATTTTTCGCGGAAGATGATGCGCGCTTTCGTCAGATCGTAAGGAGATAACTCGACCTCGACCTTATCGCCGGGCACAATTCGGATGAAATGCTTGCGCATTTTGCCGGAGATATGCGCCAAAACATTTCGGTTCCCGGGCAACTCCACGCGGAACATGGTGCCGGGAAGCACCTGCGTGACAGTGCCTTCGGTAACGATTTGCTCTTCTTTCGGCACTCGAAATAATAGCTCAAGAGCGACTTCGCTCAACTACCGGCGGCGCCGATGGCGTTCTCGTAAGGCTTTAACGGAAGTCCGCGAGTGAGACCGGAGGCAAATACTCCCCCCGCGCCTGGCGTTTCCACCATTCGCCATTCCGGCGGCGCTCGTCGGGCGTCGCGAATTCATAAGCATAAAGCTGCGCACGGACGAAGCGCGGCGAAGCGTCGGGAAATGGGTTGCCCGCGAGCAGCCGCGTCACGGGCTCGCTGTTTTCCAAAAGGCGGCGCGTTAACGGCAGGAACCAATTGTTCTGATCGTAAGTGCCGAGCGCGGCAAACCACATCTGCCAATCGAGCCGTGGCTGATGAGGCGCAACCCAGCGCGGTGGGCGCCGGAGATCGCCGGGTTTCCATTTGAAATCGTAGGGCTGCCAGTGAAACCCGTCGGCGCTTCCTTCGAGCACAATTTCCGGACGCTCTTTGGTCATGACGCGAAAAAGGCCGTAGCCGTTCAGAATCCGGAATGATTCGATGTGGCCATAGAAGATCGCAAGCGGACGCGGCCAGCGCGCCTCCGGACGCAGGCCGGTCAAGATCAGCCATCCGTCCAGCGGGAGAACGAAGATCATGACCGATGCGAGCACAGGCGCAGGCCAGCGCCCTCCCTGCAACGGTCGCTGGGCTTTGCCTCTTCCGCTTGCCCAGACAGTGTCGTCGACGAGTAGCAGGCAAAGCGCGATCACGAGCAAATTGAAGAACGAGTAATTCCCCGTTAGCGCGATCGCGATCTGGAGCAGAACGAGAAAGATGCACGCGACAGTGCGAGGCCGCCGTGGCAGCCAGATGAAAAACGGGACGATAAGTTCCACGCTCAACGTTGCCGCGACAGAAATTTTCTTCAGCCACTGCGGGCTTTGATTCGCCCACCAACCAACGATGGTCGGCAACGGCTGCGTCCAATAGTGGTAGTCGAGCGCGGTGAGATCGAGCCAGCAGGCATCCCCACTCGTCAGTTTTACGACGCCCGACATGAAGATAAGTTTGAAGAGAAGCAGCTTGAGCAGGAATGCGCCGCCGGCGGAGAGAGGTGCCTCCACGGCGCGCCTGGTCCAAAGCTGCAGCGGAGCAAAGAACATCGCGAAAAATCCCGTCTCCAGCAGCAGGATATCCCATTGAAAACTGAGGAACGTCTGGCCGGCGATCGTCAGCGACAGGTAAAGGATAAAGAGCGCGGCAAGCATCACCACCGGCACGATTCCTACGATCAAGAGCAACGAGCTGATTGCGCCCGCGCCGCAAAGGAAATGCAGGAAACCGTTGCTCGTGTTCAGCCAGCACAACGTCGGCAACACGAGCGGCGCTTGCACTCCGAGTTCGGCGCGCGCCGCCGGGAGGAATTCTCGAACCGGCAGAATCCCTTTCTCGCCGATCAAGCCATCCAGCTGCACCCAAAGCGATACGAACGCGATCAGATAGATGAGGCCGAGCGCTCGAAAGAACCATCGACGCGCATGAAAGTATGTCGGGCGGCGCGCGTCATTCCCCCAGAAGAGCTGACTAACGAAGGAGGCGAAGGTCCGATTTGTCGAGATAACACGGTAACCGGCTTCGGAAATCCGCGCGAAGCCGGAAACGTGTTCGTAGCTCCAGCGAAGCCATCCCCTGCCGCCGCCAAATTGCAAGGAGCGGTAAACCGCTTCCGCCGCGACGAAGACATTTCCGTTGGTTTCGACCAGCACAACCGCCCGCGCGAACTGATCCCGCGGGATTTCCGAAAAACGGTCTCCGAGTTCCTGTGACGCCGCGTAATCAACGGCGTTTCCTGTGATGCCACGCCAGCGCTCGATCCAGTGCCGGCAGAAATGGCAGTCGCCGTCGAAAATCATGAGCGGATTTTCCGGTGGCTGCGCGACAATGTAAGACGGGACTTTCTCCTTCACGCACGGTAACGCTGGACGTTTGACGTATAACCTTCAACGCTCAACGTGTTGAAGGGACTCGGCCGTTTTCGAACATGGACGAGACGGAGCTCGTCCCTCCGAATGACCGTCGTGATTCGCATTCGGAAAGCAGGGCTACGATTCGAACTCTGCCCAGACGGGGGCGTGATCGGACGGTTCCTTTCCCTTGCGCATCTCGCGGTCAACCCCGGCGTCGGTGCAGCGCTTCGCCATTGCGGCGCTGGCGAGAATCGCATCTATCCTAAGTCCTTTGTTCCTGGGGAAAGAGAGCATACGATAATCCCACCAACTGAACGGTCCCGGGCCCCTGTGATGCAGCCGCAAAGTGTCAATCAAACCTGCAGCGCACAGCTCTTGGAAAGCCGCGCGCTCTCCTTCCGAGCACATGATCGCGCCGCCCCATAAAGCAGGATCGTGCACGTCCTCGTCCTTCGGTGCCACATTGAAATCGCCACAGACGACCAGGTTATCTTGCTGGGAGTGGTCGCGTTGCAGGCAATCCCTGAGCCGCCGGTACCAATGCAGCTTGTACTCGTAGGCCGGTGACCCGACCGCCTGTCCATTGGGCGCATAAATCGAGAAAACACGGATGCCCGCCACGGTCGCGGCCAGAACTCGCGCTTGCAGGTCGACCGTTTCATCACAAAGCGATGCGGCGACCCGGGATGGCTCGCCCAGCGAAAGAATCGCGACGCCGTTGTAGGATTTTTGACCATGAAATGCGGAATGGTAGCCAGCGGCTCGCAGCGCTTCGGCCGGGAACTGTTCGTCGGTGCATTTCGTTTCCTGAAGGCAAACGACATCGGGTTTGCTCGCCACCAGCCAGCTGACGAGCCGCTCCTGCCGCTTCCGCAGTGAGTTAATGTTCCAGGAGACGATCTTCATCGTGGCGAAGTTTCCAACTGGCGTGGTTCAATCCGCAAGTTGGAAACTTGCGCCACTTCCTACAATTCGATTTCCACGCCCGGCACCGGCACGATAATTTCGGCCGCGGGCAGCGCCGCCGCCATCGTCATGCGCATCCACTCGACCGCCGGTGGGTCGCCGTGGACAAGCACGATTTTCCTGGGCGCCAATTTTTTCACGTATTCGATGATCGACTCGCGCGAGGCGTGCGCGCTGAACTGAAATTGTTCGATTTTGCAGCGCAATTCTTTCGCCGGCTCATCGGGATCGAGCGTCACGAGCTCGCCCGGCTTCGCCATTTTCAAAGCACCGGCGGGCGAATCCGGGTCCGCATAACCGACGAAGCAAATCGAATGCTGAGGGTTCTCGAGAACTCGGCGCGCGAAAATGTTCGAGAGCGTCTTCGGCGTCATCATCCCGCTGGAGAGCGCGTAAATCCGGCCCGCGCGCGGCATAGCTTCCCGGATTGTTTTTCCATTCAGGACAAACGGCGCAACCTCCTCGAGCAGTTGCAGCCGTGGTAATTGCCGCCGGCTCGTGAGCGCAAAGCGGTCGTAAATTTCCGTCATCTTCGCGCTCAAGCCTCCGATGTAGATCGGACAATCGCGCAACAATCCTGCGCGTTTGAAATTGCGGAACATGGCCAGAACCTCCTGCGTTTTGCCCAGGGCAAAGACCGGGATAAGCACACAGCCCCCGCGGGTAAAGGCGCGGTCGATGGCCTCCGCGAGGCGCCGTTCTTCCGCCGCCCGAGTGAAACCTTGGGGCAGCGGATGATCGCCGCGTGTGCATTCCATGATCAGGACATCAACCCCGGATTCGGGAAAGACGGCGGCTTGTGCGATCGTCTGGTCATCGAAGTTGACATCGCCGCTGTAGAAAATCGTGCGGCCTTCCGCGCGCAGAAGAATCCCGGCTGAGCCGAGGACGTGGCCGGCGTCGAACAGCTCAAAAGTCACGCTGCGCTCGCCGGGGCGGGCCCGTTCGCCCGCGAGAGTGAACGGCTGGCGAAAACGACAGGAGCGCCACAGGTCGGCGGCGCGATTGGTTTCGCCGTGCGTGAAGAGCGGATACATCGTCATCTCCAGTTCCTCGCGCTGCCGGGTCATCACGTTGACGGAATTGTGCAGAAGAGCATTTCCGATTTCCGCCGTGCCCTCGGTCATAAAGACGTGAGCGCCGGGATGCCGGCGCATCAGCACGGGAAGCGTCCCGCCGTGATCGTGATGCGCGTGCGAAATGATGATGGCGTCGATGCGGCGGCCGTCGAGCAGGCCCATATTCGGCAGCGCGTCGTCGCCCTCCTGCTTCGGATGCATTCCGCAGTCGAGAACGAACCGCTCGTCACCAGATTCGAAGGAGTAGGAGTTCGCGCCGATCTCTGTCCGGCGCGTTAAATTGATGAACTTCAAAAGAATGGCCAGCCGTCGCGCTTGCGGACTTCAGATGACCGGGCGCGTTACTGCGAGGGCACTGGCAGGACGCAGCCTCTTGCGAGGCCGGAGAAAGAGCGAGACCACCACCGCTGTCCAAAGCGCGCCGAGCGGCAAAAATCCAGGGAGCCAGATCAGCCAGCGCGAGATGACGCCGAGTGCGATCAAACAGTAAGTGGCCGTGACGGCAATTGCTCCAAGGAAGAGATCTGGGGTTGAGAAGCGACGGAAAAATGGGCTGAAAGCGCCGATGACCAGCAGGACGATGCAGTCAAAGATCCAGTGAACTCGACGGAGATACGCGTTTCCCTGAATGGTCGCAATCGTCGCCGCAAAGACATCAGGCGGCGAGAGCGCATTCGCGGGAGTGCGCACCAGGACGATGTGATCGCGCATCGTCTCGAGAGTGGTTGGTTTCGTCCCCCTGTCGCGCTGTTGCGCCGCGACCAGTAGCTCGTTCAGCGCGAGTCGATGCGCCTTTCCAGCGGCGTTGGGATGAATCACCAGGCTGCCATCAGTGCGGATGGGAATTGCGCGATTCTGTGGCAGCAGGATTTGTTTGCCCAGCTCGATTCTGACCTCTGCTGGAGTAACCCGAAGCCAGAGCAGAACGGCTTGCAAGGCGAAGGAAGGGACGACCTCGCCCTTGTATAGAAAGAGCAACGGGACGCGGGCCAGGTCCACGTTTTCGTCTGGCAAATTAACGAAACCCACCGTCGAGATGAGACGCAACTCATCGTTCGGCTGATGGGCTGCTCCGGAGAATTCTTCGAGGTCGGTGCGTCTGCCGGTCACATTGCTGAAAATCGCCGTCTCCGCCCCCGGCGCGTCAGGATCTGGCGTGGGGGTCAGCTCCGCCGCGAGCAGCAAACGCGGCACTCGCATCGCCTGATCGATGAAGACCTGCTCCTGATCCTTATCGCGATCTCGCCACTTCAGCACGTTTTCAAACGCAATCACGGTAGGCTGGAAGGCGAGAGCCGATTGGAGAAAAAGTGCGTATTCGAGCGGTGAAACCGCACTCGCGGCGGCACTTTGCACGGTTGACGCGCGATCGCTTGGCTCGTCGATTTTATCGAGCAGCGGATCGTGCGCGATCTCAACGACGGTCAGCGGCACGGAGGGGCCGCGCGGTACTGAGTTATTCAGAAGCCAGCGCAGAAAGACTTCTTCGGAGCGCTGCAGGGTCGGTTCCCGCAAAAATAATATTCCAAGCAGCAGGATGACGAGCAGAGGCCAGGGCGAGAGACGGAACATTCGCGGCAGAAAGTAGGAAGAGCCCTCAGTAAAAACAAACTTTATCGCCGGGAGATGCGTAGCGATGGCGCAAGGTAGGGCGAGACTCGTCAACCCTGAGGAGGGGGTCGCCAGGCTCGACAGAGTCTCGCCTACCGCTTGCCTATCGGCTCAACTCCAGCATCCGAAGAATCGGCGCTTCCGCGCGTTTCCGCAGTGCTTCGGGCAATGTGATTTCTGGCGCGAGATCCTGCAAAGCACGATGCGCCTTTTCCAGCGTGTTCATCTTCATGAAGCGGCACTCTGCACAGGCACAGCGATCCGTCGGTCCGGGGATAAAGTTCTTGCCTGGAACCTCCTTCTGCAGGCGATGCAGCATACCTGCTTCAGTTACGATGATGATGTCGTGGGCGGGCGATTCCCGGCAGAAGGCCACCATCTTTTCGGTGGAACAAACTTCGTCGGCCAGGAGCCGGACCGCGTACGGGCATTCCGGGTGCGCGACCACCGGCGCTTCGGGATATTCCTGTCGAATTTTGCCGATGCTCCGCGCAGTGAACTCTACGTGCACGTAACAATTCCCCTGCCACAGGTCCATCTTTCGGTCGGTCTTCTCGATTACCCAGGCGCCCAGATTTTGATCGGGCACAAATAGAATGTTCCGATCAGGCGGCGCGGCGCGCACAATTTTCTCCGCGTTGCTGCTAGTGCAAATCACGTCGGAGAGCGCCTTCACGCCCGCGCTGCAGTTGATATAGGCGATGACGTAATAATTCTTGTCCGCGTGTTGCTCCAAGTATACCGCCAGCTTTTCCGGCGGGCACGATTCTGACAACGAGCAGCCCGCCCCCAGATCCGGCAGAATCACCCGTTTGGACGGATTGATGATTTTCGCCGTCTCCGCCATGAAATGAACGCCGCAAAACAGAATCACGTCCGCATCCGTCTTCGCGGCCTCGTAGCTTAAGCCTAACGAGTCGCCGACGTAATCCGCGACGTCCTGCAGCTCAGGCACCTGGTAATTGTGCGCGAGGATGACAGCATTGCGCTGCCGCTTCAGCTCACCAATCTCTTCGCCCAAATCGAGGCCGAAGTTTACACCCGCATTTACCATCGGATAATATCGCGGCTCGGGCCCAACTTACAAACAATGATAACGCATCATCGGCTCGGATTCATTGGTGGCGGAAAACTGGCCAGCTCAGTCATGCGCGGTCTTTTGCATGCCGGCTTCTGCGCACCTGATCAAATTATTTCCGGGGAACCGAATGCTGACGCGCGCGCTTCGTTGCACCAGGAATTGGGTATCGTTGTGACGGACACGAATAGCGACGTCGCGCAAACTGCCGAGCTCATTTTGGTGGGCGTAAAACCGCAAGTTGTGCTGCCTGTCTTGCGCGATTTGGGTTCGGCACTGGCCGGGAAGCTTGTCATCTCGTTCGCCGCGGGCGTTCGCATCCCAAGCATGGAAGCCGTCACCCCGGCGCGCATTATGCGAGTCATGACGAACACGCCAAGCGCCATCGCCCGGGCCGCCACCGCCTTTGCTGCCGGAACGCGCACAAGCGGAGCCGATCGGGAGCAAGTGCACGCCATTTTCGCTGCCATTGGGGAAATCGTGGAGGTCACCGACGAGCAGATTGATAGCGTCACCGCGCTTGCCGGCAGCGGCCCCGCGTTTGTTTATACCATGATCAAAGCGCTTGCCGTTGGCGCGGAGCGGACCGGCTTGAGCAAAGACGCCGCACTGCAGCTCGCGGCGCAAACTACTCTCGGCGCCGCCGAACTCACGCTCACGAGCGGTAAATCGCCCGAAGAATTAATCAGGATGGTTGTGACTCCCGGCGGCACCACTGCTGCCGGGCTGGCCGAGATGGAAAAACGTTCCACATCCGACGCCATTAGTGCCGCCGTCGAAGCCGCTACGGCCCGCGGCCGTGAGATGGTGCGCGAAAATCTCTAGCGGCGCTCCATGAGCTCCGAACGTTCTTGCCGCGATTGAAACGATTCGACGGTTATAGACCGCCGCTACAAGAGCGCACACGAATTACGCTCATCGGCGCCGTCCGGCGTGTCGAGCGAAGCCAAGACATTTCTCGCTAATTTCCGCGCTACAAAGCCGCCCGCATCATTTCGAGCGGGGCGTTTCGTCCAAACCAGATTTCGAAGGCGCGCGCACCCTGATGCAACAGCATTGCGCGGCCATCCGCGGCTCGGGCGCCGGCTTCTTCGGCCGCACGAACCAAGGGCGTGGTGTCGTGGCGATAGACTGTGTCGTAGACAATCAGATGCGGCGCGATTAACCGCGAGGGAATCGGCGAGCCATCACGCGGCGCCAACCCGAGCGGTGTCGCATTCACCACCATGTCGGAGTTCGCGAGCTGATGTCGCAAGCTATTCTCGTCCCAGGGGGCCGATTCAAGCCGCGCCACCGGCCCGAGCACCCGCGCGTCGCGAAAACGCGGGATCAATTCCTGGGCGAGGGACTGGGCTTTAGCCACGTCGCGAGCCACGATGACGAGCCGCTCACATTTTTCGAGTCCGCATGCATACGCGATGGCACGCGCTGCGCCGCCCGCGCCCAATAGCAAAACGCGTAAGTCCCGCACGTCGACCGAGAACGTCTCGCGGACCGCGCGAACAAAACCATCCGCGTCGGTGTTGAAGCCGGCAAGCTTGCCGTCGGCGATCTGGATGGTGTTGATCGCGCCGATTGCTCTTGCCATTTCATCCATTGAATCGACGACCGATATCGCGGCAATTTTATGCGGCACGGTGAGATTGAGCCCGAGAAAATCGAGATCACGAATGAGTTGCAAGGCCTCGATTAATTCCTGCTCGGCAATATGGAACCGCGCGTAACGAGCATCGATCTGGTGCGCCTCCAGCGCCGCGCTCTGCATTTGCGGCGAAAGCGAATGTTCAATTGGATCGCCGAGAACGCCGAGACGAACCGGGGAATCGATCTCGCGCGTTCTCCCGCGCCAGTCGCGCAGATTATTGAGGGTGTAGGTGTCCTTCATTTCAATAGTTGTCATCCCGTGCCGCACAGACGGCGAGGGACCTCACAAGCGGTCGAGCATCATCGGAGAGTGAATTGCGTGACCGCACTTCGGATGTGAGGTCCT
>JBDTYN010000049.1:0-9110 GCA_040005675.1 Chthoniobacterales bacterium | reverse complement strand
CCGAATTATCGAAGGGAATTCCCGACATCGGTCCCTAACTATTCCCGTAGAAGCTAGTTATTGCAACCGGGAGAACGGGAAGCTGTCAGGTCACTCGATGGATGCGGTGGCTACCGGATTGCGTGGCCGAAGCCAATCGTCCCGGAGCGAGTATAATCGCGACTTCAGGTATTCCCGCGGCGTTTCTCCCTCGATCGGCCGCGCGAAATGTCGCGCGGCACGCTTTCTCAGTTTGGGTTTGTAGCCGAATTCGGGCATCAAATCGCGGCAATGCCATTCCACCCAGCCGATTTCGTTTTCCGAAAGTTCGTTCTCCCATCGCCTCACCGGTTCCTGGCTGATTTCCCGGAATGCGATTTCCGCGGCGGAGTTTCCCGCCCAGGGCCGGCCAGCTTTTGTCGGGGCCAGCACCGTTGCCGGAGCGAAAGCGATATCGAGAAAATTACAGACTTTGCGCATCGCTCGCTCCGATTCTCTCACGAGTTGCTCATAGCAGACGACGAGCGCCGTAGGATCGGCCTCCCGGCGCACACGCAACGCCAGCTCGGCCGCTTCGCGCCAATGACTGACGCAGTAATAGACCGAGAAGCGGCGGAGCTGCCGTGTCTTCTCGAGCGCGATCTGCGCCGCAAGAATTGCCCGCGGATCGCGTATGGTGACAAGGATTTTCGCGTGCGGAAACCGCGCAAAGATCGCGGGCAGGTGATTGCGATTGGCTGGCGTTTTTTCCACCCATCTCTTCACCGATGCAAATGACCGCCCGATTGTCGCGGCGTACGATTCGACCATGAGGACCAGGAGATCGCGTTGCGCGTTGGCTGGGGCGAACGCATCGTGCTCGAAGAACTGCAGGAATCGCGCGGTCGGGAAATCCGAGTAGTCGCGTTTGCCCCACTTGCAGGGGCCGCCGAAAACGACATTCGAAAGCGAGTCGCGTGTCAGATATTCGAACTGTGTCCGGCGCGAGCTGCGGCCAAACTTTGTCATCACAGTCGGGAAATAGGCGGTCTCTTCCGGCAGAACGAGCAGCTCGGGGTGATTGTCCAGCAACGCCACAAGCAGCGTCGTCCCGGATTTCGCCTGGCCGGCGACGAAGCAGGCTCGCTCATCGAACGACAGCTCGCTCGCCGCGGCGGTCATGTCGTCGCCTTGGCTTTCTGCGTTTCGCGATACCACTCTACGAAGCGCGGCAGGCCGTCCGCCAGCCTGGTCTTCGGCGCGTAACCCAGGAGCCGGCGAGCTTTCGAAATGTCGGCGCACGTCACAGGGACGTCGCCCGGCTGCTCCGGTAACTGATTGATCCTGGCCCTTTTCCCAACTGCCTTCTCGATCGCAAGGATTAATTCGCGCAGCGGAACGGTGTCGTTCTCACCGAGGTTGAAAATGTCGAACAACGCCCCGCCATATTGCAGCGCCCCCATCACACCCTGGGTGATGTCGTCAACGAAAGTGTAATCGCGGCGCGTGGTGCCGTCGCCGAACTGGTCGATCGGTTCGCCGCGATCGATCCGGCGAGTGAACTGATGAATCGCGAGGTCTGGTCGCTGCCGCGGCCCGTAGACCGTGAAGAAGCGCAACGCGACCACGCGCATTTGATAAAGATGCGAGTAGGTCGAGCAGAGGAATTCCGCCGCAATTTTCGTGGCGGCATAGGGACTGATGGTCTGGGTGAGACGCTGATCCTCCGAAAAAGGCACGGATTTGCAAATGCCGTAAACAGACGAACTCGACGCCAGAATGAAACGCTCGATCCCGACAAGCCGCGCCGCCTCGAGAAGATGCAACGTCCCCTGCACATTAGTGGCGTAATAAAGCTGCGGATGAAGGATCGACGGGCGCACGCCCGCGCGCGCCGCAAGATGCGCAATTACGTCGAATTTTTCTTGGTGAAACAGCGTTCTGACCGCTTCGCCTACCCGAAGATCGATCTGATGAATCGCCACTTCCCTCGCAAAACCCCTGACGTTTGCACGTTTGATCTCGGGGTCGTAGAAATCGTTGAAGTCGTCGAGAATCGCGACTTCATGGCCGGCCTCGAGTAGGTTTTCGACGAGGTGCGAACCGATGAAACCGGCGCCACCCGTCACGAGAATTCGCATCGCGCGAGCGTAAAGATGAAGCCAGAGACGAGCAAGGGGAGAACCATTCCTACCCGAGCGGCTTTATTCGTCGTGATTCTGCTCCTCACGCTGGCCGTTTCGCTTTTTCTCCGTCTCCGACCGGAGTTGACGCGCCCGGCGCATCTCCCGCTCGCTTTCCAGCTTCCTTCGCCCATCGACCTCGTTTCGCTGCCGACCGCCGCGCGTTTTGATTTTCCTATCGGTAACGAAAACGGCGCGTTCGCTTATAACGCGCAGCCGTTCACTCAAAATCATCATCTCGGCGACGACCTGAATGGAATCGGCGGGGAAAACAGCGACCTTGGGGATTCCGTTTTCGCCGTGGCCGATGGGCGCGTGCTGCTGGCGCGGGAAGGCGGACCTGGCTGGGGCAATGTCGTGATTGTGCTGCATGCCTATGAAGAGTCGCGCGACCGACGCTTCGTGCAGTCGTACTATGCGCACCTCGAGAAAATTCTGGTCGCGCCACGTCAAAACGTCCGGCGCGGCGAGCAGATTGGGACGGTTGGAACCGGGGGCGGTCGGTATCTGGCGCATTTGCATTTTGAGATGCGCGCGTTCACCACGCCGTTCATCGGTCCCGGCTATCGCGCCGACACGCAAGGCTGGATCAACCCGAGTGAGTTTATCGCCAAACACCGCGGCGCGGCTGAAGACGATATCGGGCGTCCATCGGCACCACCCCCGCCGCACTAGGCACGTCGCAAAATGGGTAGCGCGCGCGTTCCGCGCGCAATGTTGGACATTCTGTCCGGCACATGGGGTGCCTCCGCAGAATGCGGAGCAAAGCGCACATCATGTGCGCGCTACCCTCTAATTGAACCGATTTGCCACTGGCTGGTCCAGGGCGCGCCAGAAATACCAGGCCGCCACCGAGCGATACGGCCGCCATTTTTCGCCGATCTTCCGCAGCTGTTTCGCGGTCGGGAGATTGCGGCGTCCGAACGTCTTTCCGAAACCTTTGCGGACTCCGTAGTCGTCGACCGGCCACACGTCGGGTCGGCCGAGGTCGAAGATTAAGAGCATTTCTACTGTCCAACGCCCGATTCCGCGCACCGCAATCAGTCGCTCGATAATTTCCTCGTCGCTCATTTTCATCAGCGCGCGACCTGTCGGAACGGTGCCGTCGAGCGCCTTGGCCGCGAGATCCTTCAGGGCCGCTGTTTTGCTGCCCGACAATCCCGCTGCGCGGAGCGTTGCGTCCGCTGTCGTCAGCACCTCCTTTGGATCGAGCCGCTTTCTTCGCGGATAAAGCGCACGCACCCGCCCGAAAATCGTGGCGGCTGCCTTTCCGCTCAACTGCTGATAAGCAATCGACTCCGCAAGCGAATCGAATGGACTCGCGAGCGTTCCGGGGACGACGTCATATTTCCTCGAGCGCGCAATTAACTCCGCGAAGCGCGGATCGGTCTGCGCGAGATGTTGTTCCGCAGGGCTCATGAACTGATGCTGGTTGCGTCGGCAGGCGCGCGGCTACAATAGGGAATGAAAAAATTTCTGCTCCCGGTTTCGCTCCTGATCGGCTTCCTCGCTTCCGGAGTTGCCGCGCCGACCGAGCTCACCTGGTATGGGCATGCAGCATTCAAGATCACCACACCGGCTGGCAAGATTATCCTGATCGATCCATGGTTGACCAATCCGCTGAACAAAAACGGCAAGGAGGATATCGCGAAGCTCGGGAAGGTCGACCTGATCCTTGTTACACATGGGCATTTCGACCACATCGGCGATGCGGTTGAGATCGGAAAACGGACGCAGGCGAAGCTCGTGAGCACGTTTGATCTCGGCAATGCAATCGTGCAGACGCTCGGCTATCCGAAAGAACTGGCGACGATGGAGACGCAGGGGAATTTCGGCGGCGAACTAACTCTGCTTAACGGTGAGGTCAAGGTCGCGTTTGTCCCGGCGGTGCATAGCTCGGCGGTGGCGAAAGATGAAAGCAGCGAATCGCATTTCGGCGGCAATCCCGGTGGCTTCCTTGTCACGATCCGAGGCGGACCGACGATTTACCACACTGGCGATACGGACCTGTTTTCCGACATGGCGCTGGTCCCGCGCTCCCATAAAGTTGACGTCATGCTGGCGTGCATCGGCGATCATTTTACGATGGGCCCGAGCCGGGCGGCGGCGGCAGTAAAGCTGGTGAACCCGGCAATGGTCGTGCCGATGCATTTTGGCACCTTTCCAGCGCTCGACGGCACGCCCGACGCCTTGCGCTCGAGCTTGGAAGCGCAGGGCAGCAAAGCCAAACTGCAGGTCATGAGCGTTGGGCAGACGATTCCATTGCCGGGCAGCTAAAAGTGGTTGAGTGGCTCCCAAAGTCGAATGCCTTACCCCACCTTCTCCCCGAGGAGAATCGTCGCACCGGTCCGTGCTTTTCGCTGGGATCCGCCTTCGGTCCTACAGGTTTGATTTATGGTCTAGCGGTTCTCAACAACGAAGAGTCCGTATTGCGCTGCCGCCACGAATGACTTAAAACCCCTTCTACATGAAATTTTTTTCCAAGCTCGCTTTCGCTCTCATCTTCGGCTTTTCGACTTCGGCCCTTTGGGCTGGCACCGACCAGCAGTTCAGCTCGGTCGAGCAAAAGACCGGGGCGCTCGAGCCGGTGCCGCTCGATTTTTTCCAGATCCAAAGCGGCTACGTTTTCGAAAGCGAAGTCAATCGAGACGACATCGGTTACGGCGACCAGTACGAGTTTCAAAACGAGTTTCAGTACGGGCATCGGATCCATCTCAGTGGAAACCTTTACTGGCATCTCGGCGTCGCCTATGAGCGATTCGATTTCGGACGCACCTCCGCCCCCGTTCCGACACATCTGCAAAGTCTATCCGGCGTTTTTGGTATCGATTACATGCACGGCAAAGATGTCGCCGCGTTCCTCGAAGTTCGGCCCGGAATTTTTACAGAAGAACACATTGGCATTTCATCGTTTGACGCGCCGATTACCGCTGGCCGCATCTGGGTTCTGCAGCCGGACAAGCTCTACCTTTTCACCGGCGTGAATGCCGCATTCCTCCGTGGACGTTTTCCCGTCATCCCGCTTCTCGGCGTCATCTGGATTCCGAGCGAGCAGTTCCGCGTCAATGCAATTCTGCCGGAGCCACGAGTAATCTATTCTCCGACGAAGAATTTCGATCTGTGGGCCGGCGGCCAGTTTGTCGGCGGATCTTTTCGCACCGACCACGACGAAACGATCGCGCCGCGCAAGCTCAATGGGGCGCAGGTTGATTATACCGATTACCGCGCCGGTCTCGGGTTCGCCTACGCCGTAAACCACGCCTGCACGGTCGATTTCGGCGGCGGCTACGCGATCGAGCGGACGTTCGATTTCCATCGCGCCAACAAGGTTTACGACGTCGATCCAGCCCCGTACGTCCGCCTGGAAGTCAAAGCGCAGTTTTAGTCGCCGCCCGGGGCGAGCGATCTAATGAAGCTACGGCGGCCAGCGCTTTACCTGGCGGCTGCTGTGGCGTGGGCGCTTTTCCCTCCGGAGGCGGGGGCGGCAGATACGCTTGACCAGATTAAATCGCTTTCGAGCTTGCCCGCGCTTGATCTGACGAAGCTCGAAGCAGGTGAAGTAATCGGGGCGCGCGCTGCTCTGGGCAGTTTTTCACGCGGGGTTCACGCTGAAACCGTTTACTTTGTCCGTGCCCCGCTCGCTGCGGTGGGCGAAAAACTGTTGCACTGGGATCCCGCCAGCCACCCGCAGCTGGAGATAAAGACGCTGCGCGATTACAGATGGCCCGCAGGAGCAAACACGTGGGACGCGCTCCGCTTCGACTCAGCGCGCAGTGAGGATCGCTGGTTGCTCGATCGCACCGCACAGCTCGCCAACGGCCAGGGCAGCGGCGAACTGCATCTCACCGCGCCGGAAAAGGAGGCTTTCACCGGCAGCGCGGCTTCCCAGCGCGACAAGGCGGTTGCGGAATTTTGGCGAAAGGTTTTGCGCGGGCGGGATGAGTCGATCGTCATGAGAGGTCTGGTCGCGGCGCCGTCCTACACCGTCGGTAACATCCAGATCAACCCACACGCGGAGCTTGAAAACCTGCTCGGGTTGGCGCCTAGGATTGCCGCGCATTTTAGCGGGCTGACGAACACGGCGCCGTTTGCTGCTGGCCAGCCACCGCCCGAGGAACTGAAACCCTATTGGGAAGCCGCACTGGTTCGTGGTCACACAAGCCTGCATGCCGCGTTCACCGCGGCGAAGAAAGGCGTGCAATCCTGGCAGGTGGCAGACTGCACTTACTACACCTCGGACACGTATTTTTTTTCCATCACCTTCTATGAACTCGTCGCGCAACCGCACGGCACGCTCGTGTGGCAAATCGATTTTGCCTCCGCCCCTTTTCGCAGTTTTACCGGCGGCATCGACCGTGTCGTCGCTGGTAACCAGATGTTAAAGGAAACGGCCCGGTCCGCGCGCCTTTTCCGCAGCGACGTCGGGAAGCGCTAGAGCACGTTGCATATTCACGGTCGATCCTAATCAAAGGATTGCGCCGCCAGGTTGCCGGTCACAGGCTGCACGGCCGTGCTACATTCGAAGGACCGCAGATACTTCCGCGTCCACTTCAACGGCCGCAGGGCAGCACAAGATTTCGTCGACCCTGCTCCGGGCGGCGCTGAGTTTCTCGTCTCGACAGGTCGAAGCGGATGTCGCAAGTTGCCAAATGAGCATGGGACTGACGCAATATGCACATCCAGAATCGTTGGTTGACCCGGAGTGGCTGGCCGCGCACCTGAACGATGACGGCATCCGGATCGTGGAGTCGAACGAGGATATTCTCCTCTACGATACCGGCCACATCCCGGGCGCGGTGCACATCGACTGGCGCGCGGATTTGCAAGACCCCGTGATTCGCGACTACATCGCACCGGAAAAGTTCGCGCAGCTTTGCCAGCGCAACGGCATCACGCCGGACACGACCTGCATTTTTTACGGCGACAAGGCGAACTGGTGGGCCTGCTACGCGCTCTGGGCATTCCGATTATTCGGCCACAAGAAAGTGAAGATCCTGAATGGCGGTCGCGACAAATGGAAAGCCGATGGCCGGCCCATGACGCGCGAGAAGCCGAAGTATCCCGCTGCAAATTATCCGGTGCCACCGAAGCGTCTGGACGCGGAGATTCGGGCGTTTGCGGACGAGGCGCTGGCGCAAAGCAAAGCAGCAAAGCCGCTGATCGACGTGCGTTCGCCGGGTGAATTCAAAGGCGATGTGACGCACATGCCGGAGTATCCGCAGGAAGGAGTGTTGCGCGGCGGCCACATACCGGGCGCGAAGAGCGTGCCGTGGAAAACGGCCGCGAACGACGACGGTACGTTCAAGTCAGCCGCCGAGCTCGCGAAGATTTACATGAAAGGATGTGGCATTCGTCCCGGCACCGACACGGTGGTGTATTGCCGGATTGGGGAGCGCTCGAGTCACACCTGGTTCGTTCTCACCTACCTGCTCGGGCTCGATAACGTCCGCAATTACGACGGATCGTGGACGGAGTGGGGGAACAAGGTGGGTGCGCCGATCGAGAAAGGGTAAACGGAGCGCTGTAACTACGGCTTATGAGCCGCGGCGGGCGTTTTCGGCGATGGGTTGAGTGGCGGGATGTCTCGACTCCGCTCGACTTGACAAACTGGAGCCGCCGCTACAGCAACTCTACGCGGCGCTAACGCGCGCCTAACGAACTTCCACTTCGATCGGCAGACAATGGTTGATCATGTAGCTGCCGCGATTGGCGTCGCGCGTTTCCGGTTGGATGCGCCCTGCGGAGTCGGTCGCGCGGGCGAGCAAGGTCCGCGGACCAAGCGCTGCCGGCGTTTTCCACGTAAACTCCCACAAACGCCAGGCGTTCGCGACCGATTCGCCGGTCAAGGTAGTGAGTTGCCAGGATTCTCCGCCGTCTGTGCTGAGCTCGACTTTCGTGATCTCCGCGCCGGAACTCCAGGCGGCGCCGTGGACGCGACAGGTCTCTCCGGGCGGAATGATTTCGTGCATGCTGGGCTGCGCGATTTGAGCTTTGACCTGCATTTCGCGTAGCTGGACCAGCACGGGTCCGCCGTCGCGCTGCTCCCAGGAGGCGTAGTCGACAGACTGGTAGTAGCCGAGGAACGGCTCCGCAGTCACGATAATGCGTCCGAGCCATTTGATTGATGCCATGCCGTACCAACCAGGCACAACGGCCCGAAGCGGGTAGCCGTGCGAAGGCGTGAGCGGCGCGCCATTCATTTCGTAGGCGAGCAGCACATCATCCATTGCTTTCTCCAACGGCAGGCTGCGCGCGAAGAGCACTTCCCCAGCGGGCCGGGGCGGTTCTGCGATCGTTCCATGATCGGCGCCTTCGAGAATCACTTCGCAGGCCCAGGTGGCGCAGCCCGCTTTCTCCAACACGGTGCGCAGCGGAACGCCGGTCCATTCAGCATTCCCGACGGCACCAAGCTCCCATTGCACGCCTTTAACTTTCGGAAGGAGAAAGAGACGGCTGTTGCCCGCGCATTCGATTGTCGCTTGAATCGTCTTAGGCGGCATCAGGCGCAATTCGTCGAGGGAAAGGTCGATTGGCCGCCCGACGGCGCCTTCGATTTTTAGTTGCCAGGCGCGAGTGTCGATTTGCGGCACCGGGAAATGCGAGCGCACGTAGAACTGCGCGACCGGCGTGATCGCGCCCTCGAGCTGCGCAAATGGCATCTCCAGATTCGCCGGTTCTTTTTCACGAATGATCATGCGGACTCGGTGGCGTTGCGACGTTGTCGATTTACTTCGCAGATTTTCCTTCGACCGGCAGACCGGCCTGGCGCCACGCGTGCCAGCTTCCCGGGACATTGTTGACCACCTGGAACCCTTCCTGTTTGAGCACGCTTGCGCCGATGCTAGCCCGATAACCGCTCGCGCAATAGACTGCTGTCGGCTTCTCTTTATCGAGTTCGCCGACCCGTTGACGAAGTTCTGGAAGAAAGATATGGCGTGCGCCAGGCACATGGCCATTCCTCCACTCGCG
>JBDTYN010000048.1:0-16532 GCA_040005675.1 Chthoniobacterales bacterium | reverse complement strand
GTCACGTGGGATCTCAATCCCACCGACGCCAACGCGCCGGTTGGCTCGAGCAGTTTTGTTTACACCAGTGAGAGCCATACGATCACCGCTTTCGGTTTCGACAACAATAATGGCGCCGGGACCGCGCACAGCCTCTTTTTCAAGAACGACGGTGGAGACGAAATCGGGCTGGGCCTCACCGGCACCGACCACAACGAACTGCAAATCAGCAATGGGACGCCCCTTAACTTCATTCAGTTCGACCTGAGGACAATTCTCGGGCAGAATGCAATCAACGGACAGATCAAAGTCGGCAGTGTTCAGCCGTCGGAATCCTTCCTCCTCTTTGGCTCAAATCAACTCGGCACGCTTGGGACGCAGCTCGGTTCCGCATACGATTCCGCGTTCGACCTTCAATTCATCAACCTGCCGGATTTCGGAAAGTACAACTTCTACTCTGTCGCAGCGGGTGCAGATGATGTTCTACCGGTCGCGCTCCGCGCAGAGTTCACTCCCGTACCGGAGATGAATGCGTTGTTCCCGATCGTGGGGCTGATCGCAGCCGTGGCTTCAACCCATGCGCTTCGGCGGCGGAAGCTGGCCCGTGCCGTGGTCTGAAGGAGCGCGCGTTCGGTTCTTCAATCTCTTGGCGGTTGCCGACAGTGCACCGCTTCACGCAAGTGGGGAGTTAACGCTGCGACTTCCTCCGCGAATTTCGGCGCCATCCTCGCCAAGAACACCTCAGCAGCTTCGCTGGAGGTGCCAACCTACTTCACCAAGTTTTCGGCCCTGGCCACGAGGGCTTTTTCCTCGGGCAACAGCTTCGCGCCAGCGGCCCGACTGAGATAGGCGCGCGCTTTCTGTTTGTCGCCCGCCGCGGAAAGCAGGATGCCGTAGTAAGCCGCGATCGCGGGTTCGCTTAGCTGCTCCTCGCGCAATTTGCTCATGGCCTCGATCGCCTTTTCCACCTCACCACGCGTGTAAAGCGAGAAAGCGTAAGTGGAAACGAACTCCGGGTTGGAGGGTTCTTTTTGATAAAGCTCGGCTGCCACCTTCCGGGCCCTGCCCACGTCCGCATTCTCGAGCAGCGATATCTGGGCAAGATTGTTTTGGATTCTCAAGTTATCGCGCTGCCTTTCGCCCAGGCGAAGAAGAACACGATAAAGACCAGCTGTATCCATGGAATCCGCATAATGTTTGTATAACGACTGCAGCGCTTCTGTCTGCGTCTCCGGTTGCTTCGCCAACTCCCAGAGGAGTTCCAGTGTTTGATCCTGCCATCCCCAATCGGAGATTGTCCGAACCAGCATCGAAAGCAGCCTCGGGTCGATGGAGGCGTCTTTTTGTGCACTCGACCATTCTCGTTCCGCAGCTACTGCCTTCCCCTGGGAGCGCAACGAGCGCGCAAGATAAGCGTGACGGAGAAACTCAAATTGCTCCCAATTTGCTTCTTGAGTATGTCGTTCCAGCGCACCCCAATCGTTGATCCTGCTGTAAGCCTCGGACAACGCCAGTGGCACCGGCCATTTCGCAACAATTTCGCGACGGAGGACCTTGACGTATTCGAGCGCACCATCGCTCAAGCCGTTTCCACTCATCCAGGAGATGAGTGTGAAAATCTCTTCAGGCTTCTGTGATGCTTCCTCCTCTGTCGCTATGAGGTAAGGCTTGAACTTTGGATCGTGCAGCTGCCGCAAGATTTCCAGGTATAGAATGCGGTCGCTGAAGGTCGCTTCCGGATAGCTCTGCAGCTCACGCGCCATCTCTGCCAGATTCTGCGGATCATTGCGACGCGCGGCGCCGTCCGTAATCAGTGTGCGCGTGGCTGCCACGCGCACTTTCGCGTCGCCGCGTAGTTCCGTCAGAATTCGGCGCGCCGATGCTCGCTTCTCCTCGCGTTCACTTTCAAGCCAGGTCGACGCCAGCTGCAGCTGGTATGACTTATCCTGCGGCGCCAGCTCCGCGGCTCTCGCCCAGTGAGCTTCCGCTTGCTCCGGGTTCTTGCGCGCGCTCGCCAAGGCTGCGGCGGCCGCGTGATACTCTGCCGACTGCTGCGCCTTGTCACCCAGCCGCTGCAGCGCTTTCTCGGCTGTGCTCAGGTCATGGAATCGCAGGCCGGCGTTCGCCAAGGCCAGAGCGTCATCGGTCGATTGCGGCTCCAGTTCAACCACTTTGCGGCGCCACTCGAGCGTCGCCGCATCGCCAGAAAGCTCCCCCACCTGTGCCAGAACGCGGGCAGCCCCGGCATTCCGCGGATCGATCTGCAGCGCCCGTCGAGCACTGAGAGTTGCGTTCTTGAAATCTTTGCTACCGAGATATGCGGCGCCGCGTCTCACCAGGTGCCGTCCTTCCCAGTTGTGGTAGAAATGGCAACCGCTCCAGCAGGAGAGCACCAACAACGTCGCACCTCCCACAATTGCGAGGACGATCCTGCGCAAGGACCGTGCGGTGTTTTGCGGATAACTTCTCGATCGCTTCATGCGCGGTTCCCGGGTTACAACTCACGCTTGCTCGGCCCTCCGAGCCACGCGTTGCAACGAGCACTCGGCGCGCCGTGCATGCGGAAATGATGCGTCCGCTCTTGCGCAAGCGCGCCAAATCCGCCATGTATCAACTCCTGTTCTCGCTTTCCTAATGAATTCTGAAGCCATCCGAACCGACCGCGTCGCCACGAGTTCGAAGCTATTCGCGCACACACGCTGGGACGCGATTCCGATGCTGGCTGGACTGTTCCATCTCGCCTACTTCTTCGGGCTCTTCTTCCTCTACCCGCGCATGCCGCTTTGGGTGATGCTGATTCTGGGATTTTTCTATTCCCTCATGGTGAACGCGAATATCAACGGGGTCGGACACAACTTCATCCATAACCCTTTTTTCCGATCGGGCTTCCTCAATCGTTTGTTTGGGATAGTCCAATCCGTGGCGTGTTGTTTTTCACAGACCTACTACGACGTGGTGCACATGCAGCACCACAAGGGGAACAGCGATCGGCCTGATGAAACCGGCGAGACGATCGACTGGCTTTCCATTTATCGCCACGGCCACGACGGCGAGGCCGAGAATCCCTGGAGTTATGTCTTCCTAAGCTTCTCTCGCGATAACCCGGCAGCGATCGCACGCGAGTTGAAGAAGCGTGGCCGCTGTGAGCTCCGGTGGGGCAATGCCGAGCTGGCGGCGTTTGCGAGCGCCCTCTCCGTGATGCTTCTCTTTAACTGGCGCTACGTCCTCTTCTTCTTCCTGCCGTTTTTCTATCTCGGTCACTGCTTCAGTTATCTGAATGGTTACTTCCGGCATTATGGCGCTAACCCCGACAAGCCGATTGCGTGGGGCGTCAGCAGCTACGGAAAGATCTACAACTGGCTTTTCTTTTACAATGGCTACCATGCGGAACATCATTTCCGCCCCAAGGTGCACTGGACGAAGATGGAATCGTTTCATCAGCAGATTGCCGAATTGCAAAAGGCGGAGGGTACGCGTGTGATCAATCACGCTCACATGCTCGGCTTTCTCGACAGGGACCTTCCAGTCCGGAGATCAGTGCCGCAGAGGAGCGAAGCGCTTTCGTAGCAGCTTCGCAAAGATCCGGGGTCGCCCGGGCCGGGTTACTCCGCGCATGGCACGCGTTATCGCGCGAAGGATGCGCGCAGCTTCTCTTTCTTCGCCTCGCAATCCTCTTTCAGTCGGCGTACCTCGACAGCAATCTGCTGCTGCAAAGACTGCACTTCCTCTAGTTTTCCCACGCGCTCGGCCGTTCGGATTTCCCCCTGCAAGAACAGCTCCTTCTCCGCAATGCGCGCTTTAAAGGACGAATCGACCTCCGCGATCTGCTGTTTTTGCTCATCAGTCAACGAAATGCTGGGCGCATTCCGTTCGAGACGTTCCATTGCAAGTTCGTAGGCAGATTTCATAAGAGGCGGCTCCAGCAACCGTCAGACGTTGCGGTTGCAAAATCAATTTCTAAGTTGTCCCTGCCCATGGCCGCCAACATTCGCCTGCTCAGCACCGATTTCGACGGGACCCTCGTCGCGCACGATTCCGATCCTGTGCTCGACGCAAAATGCATGGCCCTCATTGGTGAATTGCAGAAAAGTGGCGCGATGTGGGCGATCAACACCGGCCGATCGCTGGAGCTCCTCGAATCCGGTCTGCTCGACTTCGAATTCCCCGTTCATCCGGATTACATTCTGACCAGCGAACGCGATATTTTCCAGCCTTCGCCGACGGACGGGCGGTGGGAGCCGTTCGGGGATTGGAACGACCGCTGCGCGCGCGATCACGCCGAACTGTATCACTCCGCCGAGTCTGTTCTGGGAGAAGTGGTGAATTTCGTTACCCAGAACACGAAGGCGCGGCTAATTAATCATTCGCTCGGTCTGGAGGGATTGATCGCGACCGACGAACAGGAAATGAATCGGATCACCGCCTTCATCGACAAAGCGCGCGAGAAGCAGCCGAAGTTTCACTACCAGCGCAACACAGTTTATCTGCGCTTCTGCCATGCTGACTATAACAAGGGCGCCGCACTGGTAGAGTTGTCGCGCCTTATCGAAATTCCGGCGGAAGAGACTTTCGCGGCGGGTGATCACCACAATGACATCTCCATGCTGGACGGCCGCTGCGCTAAATTCCCAGCCTGTCCGGGGAACGCAATCTACGCGGTGAAACAGACCGTCTCCCAGTCCGGGGGTTACGTCGCGCAAGCCGCATGCGGAGCGGGGGTTTACGAGGCGCTGCGTTATTTTACGGGGTAACGGAAGGCCCGCTGGCGGGCGCCACCTCACCACGCGCGCGGATGCGCAGTCGCGGATCCTCCTCTAGAATCTGCCGCAAAGCCGGCCACTCGGCTGCGCTATCCATTTGCCGAAAGGCATGGAGATAAACCGCAACCGTCTCCGGGTTATGGGCTGCGAGCAGCTGCGCAACGGCCCCCGCCACTTTCTCCTTCGGCGGCGCAGCCGGGATTTGCTCAACGGTGCCGTCATCATCGTGCGCGATGCCTAACGAATCGAGAAAAGTGCAGAGCATCGGTTTGTGCGCGCCGAGGAGCCAGGACTGCAACAAATGCGTTGCGAGCATGTTGCTGATCGCGCGCCCAAGCGCCGCTTTCATCCAGGGATGACGTTCTTGGGGCGGCTTTCGCTCCACGAACACCGGACGGAGATTTCGCTGATTTGCGAGGCCCTGAATCGCCGCTTTGTAAACGGGTTTTTGCTCGCTCTGCAGATAGCGGAAGACTTCCGCCGCCAGCTCCGGGGACATGTGTTCGAACAACTCGTGAGTTTTCATTGAATCGAGGAAGAGGGCGGGCGGGTAACCCCGGCTGCCGGCAGGTCGGCTTCAGTTTTTCCAGCAAAGTTGGTCGTCATATAAACGAGAAGTAAAACCCAGAAGGTCAGGGCGAGACTGACAAGAGGGAACTGTAAGGGGAGCGGGAGCGAGCAGATGATCGCTATGAGCGGTATTCAGGGCGCATGACGAACCGAAGAGAAGAAAATTCGGCGCAGCGCAATTACGTGATGGATTCAACATGAACGAATGAGTGCATTGGTAGGGCGAGACTCTGTCGAGCCATCAATGTGTATTCCGCGCTACCAGGCTCGACAGAGTCTCGCCCTACCAATGCCATTAGACTGAGAACCCTGTGCTGGACGACTTTCGCTACAGGCGTCGCACATTAATCAAAACGCTCGATTGTTTCCATTCTTAAACCCAAAGGCACGGCAATGAAAGCATTGTAGCCGAATTGATCGACGATTATTTTTGCAGCGGCCTGCTCATGCTGCGGCTGGACGCGAACGGGCCTCAGGGTAGTTTCTCACATGCCGGGTGAACCGATTACGTCGCTCGTGTTGGAGGAGCTTTCAGAACGATTGCGCGGTTGGGGAGAGCCGGCATATCGCGCTCGTCAGATCACCGATTGGATCTACAAGAAGCGCGCGAATTCGTTCGATGCGATGAGCGATTTGCCCCAAACGTTGCGCGCACGGCTCGCGGGCGAGTTCAGTTTCTCACAGGCCGAGCCGGTCCGGGTTCTCGGCGCAAAGGACGCGACGCAGAAATTCCTTTTTCGATTGCGGGATGGCAATCTCATCGAAGCAGTGCTGATTCCTGCCTCCCCTGCCCTTTACGGCAAACAATCTGACCGCCGCACAATCTGTGTTTCCACACAGGTTGGCTGTGCCTACGGATGCAAATTCTGCGCGAGCGGCCTCGATGGCTGGACGCGTAATCTCGATGCGGGCGAGATCGTGCAGCAGTTGCTCGCGGTGGAAAACGCAAGCGGCGAGAAGATCGACAACGTCGTCTTCATGGGCATGGGCGAGCCGCTCGCGAACTTCGCCAACCTCATGCACGCCATCCGCACAATCAACGCGCCCTGGGGACTGGAAATTGGAGCGCGTCACATCACCGTCTCAACCAGCGGTCTCGCGCCGCAGATTCGCCAACTGGCCGACGAACCGCTGCAGAGCCGCCTCGCAATCTCATTCCACGGCGCGACCGATGAGGTACGCGACCGGATTATGCCAGTAAACCGGAAGTACAATCTCAGCGCGCTGCTGGCAGCGTGCGACTATTACGCGAGCCGAAAGAAACAGCGGATTTATCTGGAATACATTCTAATTGCCGGCGTCAACGATGCCGATGAACAGGCGCACGCGCTTTCCGTCCACGCCCGCCGCTTATCGGCAAAGGTAAATTTGATTCCGTACAACACAGTCCAGGGCCTGCCATGGTCCCGCCCTTCGCGTCAGCGACAGGAACGATTTCACGCCATCGTGCGTGAACACGGAGTGGTCGTCACGCTGCGGCGGGAGAAAGGCCACGACATCGACGCCGCCTGCGGCCAGCTTCGTTTGCAGACGAAACGCGAAGAGATGACGGCCGCACCCCCAGCGCAATGCTACTCTGCATCAGCCGGGGCGTCGGAAAATGTCGCCACGACGTTGATCTCGCCCGGCACCGCTTTGCCGTCCAGGTAAGCTGGCGTGAACTGCGCGCCTTTCAGCGCACTTTCGACAAGGGTTCCAAGACCGGTGCCCTTTGGATTTTCCGCCATCAACGCAGTCGAGAGCAGAGCGCCCGTGTCACTGACCTTGACAACAACCTCCGCGCTTCCGACGACCACTAAAGAATAAGGTAAAGCAGCACGCGCGATCTCGAGGCGACGGCGCAAACCTTCGATGAGCTGAGGTTGAATGTAATTAGCGAGTTTGCCCACCCGCTCGCGATCCTGGGTCGCGAGCGAGACCACGATGACGGGTTGCCCATCCCGATGCAGAAACAGAATGGTGCCGGCGACGTAGGCCGCAACCGGTCTGCCGTTCAATCGCGCCGGCTTGAAGTGGCCCCAATCAAGAGCGGATTGCACTGCTTCCCTGAATTCGTCCTGCTTCGCCACGACGCGATAGGTGTTCTCCACATCGCCTTGCGCCGAGATATCGCAGTAAAACTGCGCCGCGGCATCTGACGCATTCGCGCCCGCGTTCTTGGGCGAGTGAAGACGCGTCGCGATCGAGTCCGGTCCGTTGCCAACCGTCGCCGGTTCGACTGGACCTTGCGCGGTAGCTGGTGTCGGCGAGGACGTTGGACGCGGGGTAGTTGCGGCTGGTGAAGGTTCGGCCGCACCGGGCGAGCTGGCGACGCCGCAGGCAAAAAGAGCCACGACAAGAGCGAAATTTTGACGCAGATGGAGCAGAGAAGCAGTGAGTTTCAGCATGACAAAGCTCGCAGCACGTAACGTCTCTGCCGTCGTTGCGCAAGCAGGTTACGCACAAGAAGCGACCTTCAGTTCGTTGCATCGACAGGTCTTGCTTAACGACCGGGCGTGCGCTGCTATGCTGTCGACGCGGCGCCCGCTTTCCATATTCCAAGCAGCCCGAACTCCGAATGTCCGACACCATTGTTCGCCGTTTGACTGGCCGCGACGCGCGCCTGAGCAACTTCCGTTTCTACGATTTGCTCGTCCACATCTTTGTGGTCGTGCTGCTCATTTCGAACCTCGTCGGGCAAAAAATATGCGCCATTCCGCTCTTCAATTTCCGCGGCGAGTCGTTCGTGGCGAACATCAGCGGCGCGCAGTTGCTTTTCCCGATCACCTACATTTTCGGAGATATCTTCACGGAAGTTTACGGCTACGGCGCATCGCGACGCGCGATCTGGCTCGGTTTTCTTTCCTGCGCAATCCTCGCGCTCATGGGACTATTCGTCGTCTGGATTCCGGCGGCACCGAACTGGCCGAACCAGCCTGCTTTCGAAGCTGTTTTCTACAATGTGCCTCGATTCATCGCGGCAAGCCTGATCGCATTCTGGCTCGGCGAATTCACAAATTCCTACACCTTGGCGAAGATGAAATTGTGGACCGATGGCAAATGGCTCTGGACTCGCACCGTCGGGTCCACCGTTACCGGTCAATTTGTCGATACCGCAGTCGTCATCCTGATTGCCTTTGGCGGCCGCACCGCGTGGTCAACGATGTTGAACCTGATTATCTCCGGATACGTTGGCAAAGTGCTCTACGAAGTACTCGCCACACCATTGACCTATTTTGTGGTGAATAAACTCAAACGCGCCGAACGCGTCGACGTTTATGACCGCGATACGAATTTCAGTCCCTTTGCGCGTGCAGCGGTGCGCGGATGACTGCCGGGAACCCTCTGATAAATCTGCCGACGCGCGTCTGACAGCGACCGATGTCTATCGCCATCCCATCGAAGAAGCAGAATTTGCCCGGGCTGAGGGCAGCCCGGCTCCATCGAGCAAGTTTTGGAGCCGGCCCGCCCTCGGGCCGTCACTGCCGCGCCAGCCGACGAAAGAGCCAGGCGCCGAGCGCAAGGAACAAGACATTCGGGAACCAGACGAGCAGCTCGGGGTGCAGCTTCGGGTTTCCGCGCAGGGTGTCGGCGATGATAATGAACAAGAAGTAGAGGAAGCCGACCAGAAGGCTCAGTGCGAAACCGATGGAGGTCTCGCGCCGATGCGCGGTGACGCCGAGGGGGACTCCAATGAGCGCGAAGGCGAGGCAGGAAAACGGAAACGAGAAGCGTTTGTTGATCTCCGTTCGGCTCGCGCTGCGCTCGCGCTTGTCGCCCGAGTTGAGCTGATCGAGCAATTGCTCGATGGAAAGCGCGGAACGACTCGGCCGTTTCTTTTCGCGATCGTAGAGTTCTTCGAGGCCGATCGGCAAAGTCCCTTCCGCCATATTGATGCCGTCGCGGATCTTCCGCAAATCGCCCGGGTCGGCGGCATCGCGCTGCTGGTAACGCGCATTGTAAAGATGCATCAGGATCCGCTTATTCGGCAGGTCCGCTTCGAGCATGCCGCTCCGCGCATAGGTGACCCGGATCGGCATCGCATCGTCGTTCATCTCGAAAACGGTGATGTTCTCGAGGGTGTTGCCCTGCTTCTTTCCCACATAGATTTTGCGGCCGGGAAATTGATCGATCACCTGGTCGCTTCCGAAAAGCGCCATCGGGTTACGTGTCGCCAGATCGAAGATTGTGCTGCGCAATTTTTCCTGAGCCGCGGGAGCGACCTGGACGTTGAGCCAGAGACAAATCGCGGTGCAAACAATGGCCACCAGAGCGAGTGGAAGGCAAAGCCTTGTCACGCTCACGCCATTGGCGCGCAGCGCGATCAATTCGTTCTCGGCGGATAAGCGCCCAAAGACGAGCAGGATCGCGGTCAGCAGCCCCCAGGGAATAGTGAAAATCAACGAAAACGGCAGAACGTAGGCGATGAAGGTGAGCAGGTACTCAGCCGGCACATCGTGGTTCACGAGCAAGGGCAAAAGCTTTCGGAAGATGTTGCCGACCACAAGGACGAGACTGAGAACAGCAATCGCGAACAGTAGATTAACAAGCAGCTCACGGCTGACGAAGCGGTCGATGAGTTTCATCCCTCCCACCTGTTAGCGCCGTTTCCGAGCGGCGACAACCGCTCCGCCAGCGACTGAAGTCAAAGCGATCGTGGGCCCTCGATCAGCGGGCCCAGTGTCGCTCAGTCGTGCAAACGTTGCTACGATCAGCTTGCGAGTGTTCGAGTTGGCAGCGGAACTTTCTGCCCTAGAATGTCCACGATCATGACGGCATCGACCGCGCCTGCGCTTTTCATTCCCGTTATCCTCGGCACTACGCGTCAGGGTCGTCGGAGCGAACACGCTGCGCGCTTCGTGCTTGAACGTGCAAAAAAACGCGCAGGAGTGGAGACGGAACTAATCGACATTCGCGAGTTGTCCCTTCGGATTGATGACGCCGGCGAACAGATTAAAGACCCAGCTTTTTCCGCAACGGTAAAACGATCGGACGGTCTGATCCTGGTCGTGCCGGAATACAATCACGGTTATCCGGGACTGCTGAAGCACGCGCTCGACAGCAACCTGGAAGAGTACATTCACAAGGCCGCCGGAATCTGCGGCGTGTCAGCAGGTCCGTTCGGTGGCAGCCGCGTGATCGAAAATCTCCTGCCGGTGTTACGCGAACTGGGCCTCGTCACCATCTTCACCGATGTAAATTTCAGCAAAATCCAGGGTACTTTCGGTGAGGACGGCGCGCTGCGCGACGAAAGTTTCACGCGCCGGGTTGACGAGTTCCTCGATGAATTACTTTGGATGGCGCGGGTTCTTCGGCACGGGCGGGAGAACGTCGCTCCGCAATAACTGTCGCGCAGATGTCCCGCGCGGTGGATGAGCAGATGCGGCGGGCGGGAATTCTCGCATCCGATCTGGAAGAGACGTTCGCTCGCTCCAGCGGGCCGGGAGGTCAAAACGTCAACAAAGTTTCCACCGCGGTTACACTGCGACACCTCCCGACAGGGATCAGTGTCACGGTGCAGGATTCACGATCGCAATTGCGCAACCGCCAGCTGGCGCGGGCCCGCCTCCTGGAAGCGTTCGAGCGGAGAGAAAGCGAACGACGCGCCCAAGAGGTCGCTTTGCGCGAGCAGACCAGACGCCGCCATTCGCCGCGTCCCCGCCGGCTGAAAAAGCGCATCCTCGAGACGAAGCGCCAGCGGTCGGTCCTGAAGAAGCTGCGCGCCAACGTGCGGGATCAGTGACGTAGCGAAATGGCCAAAATTAAACTTGGAATTATCGACACAGGCTGGCCGGGTCAAATGCATGCCAAGGCCATCGCGACGACGCCCATGGCGCAGTTGTATTCCTGCGCTGATCTCGACACGGAACGTCGTCTCGCCTTTGAAACAGCCTACGCCCCCGAGAAGAGCTTCAGCGATTATCACGATCTCCTGCATGATCCAGAGCTCGATGCGGTGATGGTTTGTCTGCCAAATTTTCTGCACTTTCCGGCGGCGCTGGCGGCATTGGAAGCGGGCAAGCATGTCTTTTGTGAGAAACCGCCAACGTTGAACGGAGCGGAAATGAAGGTCCTGCTCGAGGAGGCGAGGAAGCGCGGCCTCATCTATTTCTTTGGCCGCCAGTTCCGCTTTATACCGGAGATGCGGAAAGCAAAAGAATTGGTCGCCGAGGGCCGACTGGGGAAGATCTACCATGCGAAGGCGACCTGGATTCGTTCTCGCGGAATCCCAACAGGTGTGGGCGGATGGTTTACGGAGAAACAGCGATCCGGCGGCGGGGCTTTGATCGACATCGGCTTGCACGCCCTGGACTCGGTCTGGTACCTGATGGGAACCCCGCGGCCTATCTCAGTCAGCGCTCAGGTTTTTCGAAATTTCGAGCATTTCGTGGAGACACCGATCTTCGACGTCGAAGACTCGGCTTACGCCTTCATTCGCTTCGCGAACGACGCGGTCGTCCAATTGGAAACCTCGTGGGCCGGGAACCTGCCCGACGATATCCCGCTGGGCAAGTACTTCGGCCGCGAAACAAACAATTCCGTCCTTTTTGGAATAGAAGCGAACCTCCGTTTAAGACCGCTGACGTTGTTCGAAGACCAGGCAGGAGAATTGGTCACCGTACCCGTCGAGCCCGCAGCTGGCCCGAACAGTTTTTCCCTGCAGCTCGAAAACTTTCTTGGCGCCATCGCGGGCCGGACGGCTGCAATAAACGACGCGGAGCAGGCCGTCGCTCTAATGGAAATGATCGATGCGATCTACGCGTCGAGCAGTCTCGGGCGGGAAGTGCCGCTGGCCTAACGACGGAAAGTTACTTGCTTAATACATCTGCGCATGGGACTTGCTCCGAATCGTCCTAGGTAACACAATCCAACTATGAAAAAACTTATCGTTCTGATGCCGGTTCTTCCGGCGATTGCCATGATGTTAACGTCCTGCACAACGGTCGTTAAAGAACCCGCTGCGACGACGTCCACGACCGTGCATGAATCCTCGACAGTACGGACGCCGCCAGCAGCGACTCAAACCACCACGACACATACGACCGGCGGCTACTAAGTCTGCGGACTGGTTAGCTGTTTGCTATAAAAGGGACACGCATTTGCGTGTCCCTTTTTTTATCCCACCGGCTCGACCGCGTCGGCAGTCTCGGGCTCCTGACTGACGACTGGGGCGATGGCCTGGAGTTTCTCCGCGCCTTTCAGGTCCATCAGTTTCACACCCATTGTATTCCGGCCAACTGCACGAATCTCCTTCACCCGGGTTCTTACCATCTGACCCTTTGTCGTGATGAGCATCAACTCGTCGTTGTCCGTGACCGTCAGCGCCCCGACGACGTTGCCGGTCTTTTCGCCTGTCTTCATCGTAATGATGCCCTTACCTCCGCGCGATTGCCGCCGATAATCATCGAATGGGGTTCGTTTTCCGATTCCGTTTTCGCCCGCCACCAGCAGCATCGCGTTCGGATTTACAATCGCGATCGAAACGACGAGGTCGCCTTTCTCCGGGCGAATGCCCCAGACGCCAACGGTGTTTCGGCCTTGATCGCGAAGCTGCTCCTCGTGAAAACGCAGGCTCATCCCGCCGCGGGTGATAAGCACGATCTCGTCGTTCCCGCCGGTTAATTTCGCATCGATCAAACAATCATCGTCCTCTATTTGGATCGCGATGATGCCGCCCTTTCGGACATTGCTGTAATCCGACAAGTTCGACTTTTTCACAATTCCCAAGCGTGTCGCGAAAACGATGTGCAGATTTTCGTCCCAGGTCGTGTCGACGGCGCTGGCGCCGATCCCGGTGCGTTTCGCTTGCACGCGAATCGTAGCCGCGATTTTCTCATCGGCGCGCAGATCGAGGATGTTTGCAATCGAGCGCCCCTTTGTCGTCCGGCCCATTTCCGGAATTTCATAAACCTTCTCGACGTACGCGCGGCCTGATTCGGTAAAGAACATCAGGAAATCGTGCGTGGTCGCGGTGAAGAGGTGTTCAACGAAGTCCCCTTCGTCTTCCTGCGTCGCGCCATCGCGTGTGGCCATTCCGATTACGCCTTTGCCGCCGCGCCGTTGCGCGCGAAAGGCGCTGACCGCCGTTCGCTTGATAAACCCACCATGGGTAATGCTGATGATACAACCCTCATTTACGATGAGGTCTTCCATGTTCATCTCGCCTTCGTCGGGCACGAGTTGCGTCAGGCGAGGTGAGGCGTGCTTGGCACTAATTTCGCGTAGTTCCGTTTTGATGATCTGAAAGACGCGTGCTTCTTTTGCCAGAATATCGCGCAAATCCTGAATGGTTGAGATCAAGGCTTTGTACTCGCCAACGATTTTTTCGCGCTCCAGTCCCGTCAATTGATAAAGGCGGAGATCGAGAATCTGATTCGTTTGCTGTTCGCTGAAGGCGTACCGTCCCTCAACGAGCCGCGTTTCGTTGCGAATTAATATGCCGATCTGCTCGACTTGTTTTCGTGTGAACTCGAACGCCAGGAGCTTGACCCGCGCTTCCTCGCGATTCGCTGATCCGCGGATGATGCGGATAAATTCGTCCAGGTTCGCCAGCGCAATCAGGTAACCCTCAAGCGTCTCGGCTCGCTCCTCTGCCTTGCGTAATTCGAAGCGCGTGCGGCGCAGCACGAGCTCGCGGCGGTGATCGATATATGCCTGGTTCGCTTCCCGGAGCGGGAGCAACTTCGGCCGCCCGTGGTCGATCGCGAGCATATTCACCGCGAAGGAGGTTTCCATCGCAGTGTGCTTGTAGAGATTGTTGATCACGACTTTCGGGATTGCGTCCCGCTTCAATTCGATCACGACCCGGGTGTTCTCGTCCGACTCATCCCGAATCGCAGTGATGTCACTCAACACCTTCTCGTTCACGAGACCGGCGATGCGCTCGACCAGTGTCGCCCGATTGACGTTGTAGGGGATCTCGGTGATGACGATCTGCTCCCGGTTCCCCTTCAGCTCCTCAATGCCTGCTTTACCGCGCACCTTCATGCTGCCGCGACCGGTTTCGAGATATTGCTTGATCCCGGCGAGGCCGAGGATCACGCAGCCCGTCGGAAAGTCCGGGCCTTTCACGTGTTGCCGGAGTTCGTCGAGGGTGATATCGGGATCGTCGATCTGCGCGCAAATTCCGTCGATCACTTCGCCGAGATTGTGTGGCGGCATGTTCGTCGCCATCCCGACTGCGATGCCAGTGCCGCCATTAACGAGCAGGTTGGGGAAGGCCGACGGGAAAACGGTGGGCTCGGTCCGCGTCTCGTCGTAGTTCGGGACAAAGTCGACCGTATCCTTGTCCATGTCGGTCATGAGCGCGGCGCCGAGATGCGTCATGCGCGCCTCGGTGTAACGCATGGCAGCGGGCGGATCGCCCTCTACGGAGCCGAAGTTACCCTGGCCATCCACGAGCGTTTCGCGCATGGCCCATGGCTGCGCCATGTGCACGAGTGTCGGGTAAATGACCGCTTCACCGTGCGGGTGGTAGTTACCGCTCGTGTCGCCGCAGATTTTCGCGCACTTGCGATGTTGTCGGTTTGGGAAAAGCGACAAATCGTGCATCGCGTAGAGAATTCTACGCTGTGACGGCTTGAGTCCGTCGCGCGCATCGGGCAGGGCCCGCGAGATAATGACCGACATCGAGTAGTCCAGGAAGGAACGCGAGACTTCCTCGGCGACGTTGATCGGCTCTATTTTCTCGTTTTGGTTATACACAATCAGGCGGAAGCGAGATGTCCGTTATTCGTTTGTCGTGCGAGATATTGTGCTCGCCACTCCAGAGAAACACCGTCGGACTGGCGAACGGTCGTCGGCTGCACCACCCGCGATTTTTGGGGAACGGTGATGCGGAGGAACTCGAAGACGCTGGCGATGATTGCCTCGTAGTCCTCGCACATCTGCTCGTACTCGACCTCGTAAGGCACGATCCCATTCCGTTGGAAAAAATCGCTCCAGACGTTTTCCTCCCGCTCCGTTTCCCACAGGCATCGATCGATCAAACTCGCGTCGAACTCGGGGTCGGCAGCGGCAGTTTGACCTTGCTGGACTTTCCAAAGCCCGGTCTGAATCGCGCGCGCTTTCGAGATCGCCTGTTGTAGTCGATCGCGTCGGGCGATGTGAATGAATTGCAGGCGCGGGAAGGCGTCGCGCAGGATTTCCATCTCGGTCGCCTCCGCAGTACCGAACGCACCGCTCTTGCGCAACCTCGCTACAAAGTCCGCAAGATACCAAGCCATGAGCTTGAATCCGAAAACGCCATTTGAAGTCGCAGTTCGGTCGACAATTCCGCGGACGTACCGAACGAAATCATCCGCCGCGCTCAGGCTGTGCTGCTCGCCGAAATATGCTTCAAAGCTCGGAAGAAAATACTGATTTGGACGGCCGGCGCGCCGCGTCGCGTGCAGGCCGTCGGTTAACATGTTGCTGCCTGATCGCGCTACCGCACAAACGAGATAACAACGCCGCGGGTGACGCAGCTTTTTCAACCAAGCCTTCATCCGTCTGCTCAGACGTCGAGATTGCGGACGTTCAGCGCGTTATCCTCGATGAACTGCCGCCGCGGCTCGACCACGTCGCCCATCAGGATCGTGAACATCTTGTCCGCTTCGACAGCGTTATTGTCGTTTAAATCCACCTGCAAGAGCTTCCGTTTCTGCGGGTCCATTGTGGTCCCGAACAACTCCTTCGCATTCATTTCGCCCAGGCCCTTGAAGCGTTTGATCTGCACGCCGCGCCGTCCGATCTCGACAATTTTCTGAAGAATTTCAGGGATGGCGAAAAGCGGGTGCGAAACCGCCCGGTCGCCTTCACCTTCAATCAGGTCGAAAATCGGTCGATCGCTCGCCGCGTAGTGATCGACTTTCAGTCCCTTGCGCGCGAGCTCCGCGATCAATTTTTGAATCGTGGTCGCTTCGTGCAGCTCAACGAGCTTGGCGCGGCGGCGCGGGCCTCCGTTCTTCGGCGCCGTTCCATTCAGCGGCAACAACTCCTGACCCATCTCCGCATCGAAAAGATTCAGATCGAGGTTCTGTTCGTGGAATTGCCGCACGCCGCGCTCGTCCTGGAAGTAGACGACCGATTCGTCATTCCCGTCGCGAATCTTCACCAGATAATTCGGCAGCTTTCCGCTCTTGGTTTCTCTTTGGCCGAGAAACGTCTCGAAATCCCCGCCGTGCCGCCGGACCGACTCGCTCAGCTTGCCAAGCTTCTCGAGCGACTCGAGAACATCTTTTAGCTGTGCGGCGCTGAGTTCCT
>JBDTYN010000047.1:0-5777 GCA_040005675.1 Chthoniobacterales bacterium | reverse complement strand
CGCCACCGCTCATCGGCGGGAAAGCTTTTGCTTCACGAAGGGGAGGTTATATCGTTGCTCGCCTGTGCCGATTCCTTTTTCGAAAAAAACTCGCAAGAACGTCGTTCGAGACGTGGCGGTGAACGGGGCACCAGAGAACAACGCCAGGCGCGTTGGCTTGCGGCCAAGCTCGGACTGGCACAAGCGCAACTTCCTGACCAGCGTCCTGATTCCTTCGCTTTTCGTGAAGCGTGCCAGGGCGACGGCCCCGCCCCTTTTCCCTGAGGTGCGAAAAGGAGAAATTTGCGTGACGTGGATCGGTCACGCCTCCTTTCTTATCCAGACGCAGGACTTCAATATCCTGATCGATCCCAATTGGTCGATGTGGCTCAAAGTCATCAAACGGCTGAAGCAGCCGGGCTTCGAAATTCATCACCTACCTTCGATCGACTTTGTTCTCGTGACGCACGCTCACTTCGATCACCTCGATCGCCGCACGTTGCGACATGTCGCCGCGGACCAGCCAATTGTTGTGCCGATCGGCGTCGGGAATTTGGTGCACGATCTGGGATTCAAGATTGTGCATGAACTGGATCACTGGCAGCGAGTGGAACTTGGGTCCCTCTGCGTTTCGCTCACGCCCTGTCATCATTGGGGCGCGCGTTTGCTGCACGATTCCCACCGAGGGTTCGGCGGTTTCGTCATCGAGTCCGATGGACGTTCGATCTTCCACTGCGGAGACAGCGCGTACTTCGATGGGTTCCGAGAAATCGGAAAACAGTTCGACATTGAGATTGCGCTGCTCCCGATCGGCGCCTACGACCCGCCGAGTGGACGTGAAGTTCACATGAATCCGGAGGAAGCAGTGCAGGCGTTCAAGGAGCTTCGGGCGAACACGCTGGTGCCGATGCATTACGGGAGTTTTCGGCTTGGTTATGAACCGATGGACGAGCCGCCGGCACGCCTCCTCGCCTGCGCACGTCAGCACGGAATCGAAAAGAACGTTCTCGTGATGACTGAGGGAACACCGGTGGTTCTCTAACTGTGGGCGTGGTCGATTTGGTTTCGTCGCGCGACGACATTCGACCCGTCGTCGAGGCGCGCACTTTGCGTGGTGAGGCCGCCGGTGCCCTGGTCGCAGGCAGCGCGGTCGTTGCGCTGAGTTCCGTCCTGCTCTGGCGGGACCCGCTTCTTTTTTGGAACGACGACTACGAGCTTTCCATTTTGCCGGTTTTCGCCGATGTCGCGCGGAGTTGGTCGGAAGGTCATCTCCCTCTTCTCAGTCCCTATTCCTGGATCTGCGGCAACCTCGCCGGGGAGTTTCAGTACGGAACTTTCTCCGCCTTCGTGAATGCGGCGGTCGTCCTGATTTGGAAATTTCCTCTCACATTTTCGCAGCAGGCTGCCGCGCTCTCCATGACGCACTTGTTCGCTCTCGGTGCGGGAGGCTATTTGCTCGCCCGGGGACGAAACTTGAGCGGGCCGCTCTCGACCATGGTAGCACTGGTGGCAGCCGCGAACGGATGGATCGTTTGCTGGGGCGCTACGAATTGGTTTGGCGCGCTCGGCGCGTTTACATGGTTGCCCTGGGCCTGGTGGGGCTTGGAGCGCGCGTTCGACGTTCGCCGCGGCCCGTATCGTTATTTATGGCCGGCGCCGTTTGTTTACCTGCTGATCACCGGCGGGTTCCCCTACACCGTTCTCATGCTCGGCGTGCTGACCGGTTGGCTTGCGCTGAAGTCGCTGGGCGAAACGCGGAGATTTTCTTCCATCATGCCTCCAGCGGTGGGCACGCTTTTAGGAGTGGGACTTTCGTCTCCGGCCTGGCTTTCTCTCTTCGACTATCTCCGGGGATCTGCGCGTCAGGTGCAGGAAGCGGCTGAGCACTTTCAGTGGGTTGTCCCACCTGCGGCGCTTCCCGGATTCATTTTGCCTTCGTGGACGGTAAACTGGGCCGATTTCTCGACACGTCTCATGCCGCATACGGGTGTGGAATTGGCCTGCGGCCTTGTTCCGCCAGCAGCGCTCCTCGCGGGGCTAATCGTGGGCCGGCGTCTCCTCAGGCAAATGCGCTGGGATCTCGCGCTGCTCGGTCTGGTCTTGATCATTTCGATGCTTCCGAGCGCGAACGTGTTCCGCTGGAGCTTTCGCTGGCTACCGCTCATCCATCTGACGCTCGCGCTCTGTGCCGCACAAGCGCTGAGATATTTCGATGTCCGACCCGCTCGCGACCGCGCGCTCCTGAAACTCTTATTCAGTCCTGGCGGTGCTGCGGTTGTGCTTGTCGGTCTGACCGCCGGCGCGATGTACGTCGAGCGCGCCAGCTGGCCATCCGAGTGGGACTCTCACTGGCCTTTGACCGTCGGCACGCTCTTGCTCGCCTGCGCCTGGGCCACAACTGAGTTGCTGCCCCCGCGTTTTCGCAGGCTTCATCTCTGGATGCCCCCGGGCATCACTTTCGCCGCTCTGCTTGCGACTTATCTCTACATCCCGACAAACGTCGGGGTGCCGAAGTACCAGCTCGATCAGAAGCTCACCCAAGAGGAGCCACTCGATCCGGACCGTCTCTACCTGAGCGTGTATCCGCCTCCCGAACACACTTATCGTGTCGGGCTTAAGTCGGGAACAGTAGGCGGGTTGGTGCGTCCGGGCAGCACATCAATGTGGAGCGGCGTTCGTTTCATCAACGGATACAGCCCTATTCGTCCGGCCGGTGTGGCCCGCCAATTCGATGCGGCGATTCACGGCGAGCTGGCACCGTGGAGCGGTGAATACTTCGTCGGCTCGGAAGCGGGGCCCAAGGGCAAACTGGAGAGACTTGGGGTGGATGGAATCATTGTCGCCCGCGAACTGGAGCTCGCGCCGAAACCTGAAGCGGAATGGGCGCTCGTTTATTCCTCTGACGAAGGGCGCGTTTACCATCGGCGAGGCAAACCGCTGCCGCGGATTCAGTCGCTCACCTCGCACGAATCGCTGCCTAACGAGCGCTACGCAGCCGCCGCGGTCAAACTGATTGAAGATTCCCGTCACCGCGTCGTGGCGGACGTCCAGGTGCCTGAGGGCGAACGGCCGGCCCTCCTAACTTTTTCGCGTCCATATTTTCCGGGATATCGGGCGAGAATCGGTACGACCAGGTTGCAGGTTGCTCCGTATGCCGGGGCTGTGCCGTCAGTGCAAATCCCTGCGGGAGCGCGGGGCCGCCTTGTCCTGCAGTATCGGCCGTGGTGGCTGGTGGCGGGGGGCGCCACCGCGCTGTTGTGCCTCGGCGTTTGCGCTGGCACAGCGCTTCTGGCGAACCGCCGGCGGCGTTGATCAGTAAACGTCGCGCTTGTAGCGTTTGTCGCTCTTCAGTTTTTCAACGTATTCGCTCGCCGCTTCGGGGTCCATGCCGCCCTCTTGCTGCACGATCTTGCTCAATGCTGCATCCACATCCTTCGCCATGCGTTTCGCATCGCCGCACACAAAAAAATGCGCGCCCTCCTCGAGCCAGCGCCAGAATTCCGCAGCGTTTTCTGACATGCGGTGCTGCACATACACTTTGTGCTGCTGGTCGCGCGAAAATGCACAGTCGATCCGGGTAAGAAAACTTTCGCGCTGTAGTTGCTCGAACTCGGTTTGGTAAAAGTAATCGGTCTTTTCGCGCTGCGATCCAAAGAAGAGCCAAGTTTTGCCACGCGCGCCAATCACTTTTCGTTCCTGCAGAAACGCGCGGAACGGCGCGATCCCCGTGCCCGGTCCGACCATGATAATCGGAATGTTGCCGTCTTCCGGAAGCCGGAATTTCGACGTCGTCGGAAAGACCGGGACTCGATCGGTCTCGGCGCGTTCGGCGAGAAAATTCGAGCAGACGCCTTTCCGTTTGCGGCCGTGACTTTCGTACTGCACCACGTCAACTGTTAGATGCACCGAATCGGGATGCGCTTTCAGACTCGATGACACGGAGTAGAGGCGCGGCTGCAATTTCGCGAGCAGCGCAACAAATTCATGTGCAGTGAAATGGACCGACCGGTGCTCGAGCAGAAAGTCAATCGTCTCCATGCCCCACAGATAACTTTGGAGATCCTGTTTTCTTTCCGGGTGCAGCAGATCCTTCAAAAGCGGCGCGCCTGAAGCCCGCTCTGCGATTGCTTTCAGGAGTTTCGGCGTCGGCTGAGTAATGCTGTAATCCCAGAGAAGCGCTTCTCGCAACGGCACCTCCCTGCCTTTATTTCCCGGGACGATCTCGTTGCCGTTTGCGCAAAGCGCATGAAGGATTTCGTCGACCAGCGCCGCGTCGTTGGAGGGATAAACCGCCATCGAATCTCCCACCTCGTAATTGAGACCCGAGCCGGCGAGATCGACCTCCAGATGTCGCGTGTCCTTCTCAGAGCCGTCGCCGGTCAGTCGGCGATTGACCACGAGCTTCCCGGGAAACGGTTTTTGGCGCGTGTAGGGTGGCACCGTCACAGCTTGCGGAGGCATGGAAAGTTGCCGATTGATCTACGCCACAGAGCTTCCTGCGATTGTGTAATGTGCGGTTGCGTAAGCGAGGTCATGCTGCGCGACATTGTTTGTTGCATCGGTAGAAATCAAGCCCGTCATCGATGGCAAATCGCCCGGGAACGCAATCGACTTCGCACAGCATCAGGAATCCCGATTGCAGCGGCAGAACACAGGCCGAGCTTTCGCGATGATCTCGCGCCGGATTTTTGTTTTTAGCATCTTCCTCGCCGCGGTGGCGGTGGCATGGTGGACGATGATCAGGATGCCGGGCGTAAGCTTTCGCGCGACGACGCCACCACTCACGGACGAGGAGGTCGCATTACGGCGTGAGCTGATGGCGGACGTGCAACGGTTGGCCGGGGACATCGGAGAACGGAATGTCGAACGCTACGCGCAGCTCAAAGCCGCCGCGGATTTCGTCGAAAGTTCATTTTTGGCCGCGGGCTTGAGAACTCATCGCGAGGGCTACGACGTCGGCGGGAAACGATGTGACAATGTCGCCGCTGAAATATCTGGAGCTGGCGACGGTATCGTCGTCATCGGCGCGCACTACGACTCGGTGCTTGGTTGCCCGGGCGCGAACGACAACGGCAGTGGGGTGGCGGCACTGCTTGCGCTCGCCCGGCGTTTCGCGGCCGGACCTGGCGGTCGCGTGTTGCGGTTTGTCGCCTTTCCCAACGAAGAGCCATTGCACTTTCAGACGGACAAGATGGGCAGCTCGGTCTATGCGGCTGGCTGCAAAGGACGGGGCGAAAAAATCGTTGCCATGATGAGCCTGGAAACGATTGGCTACTTTTCCAACGCACAAGGATCACAGCGCTTTCCTGTGCCCGGGATGGGCGCGATTTATCCGACTACCGGAAACTTTATCTCGTTTGTCGGCAACGTTTCGTCGGGTGCACTAGTTAGGCAGGCTATCGGCAGCTTTCGAAGACGAACGAACTTTCCATCGGAAGGCGCGGCGTTGCCGGCCAGCGTACCGGGGATCGGCTGGTCCGATCATTGGGCGTTCTGGCAACAGGGTTACAAAGCAATCATGGTCACCGACACCGCGCCTTTTCGTTATCCGCATTATCACGAGCCTACCGATGCGCCGGACAAACTCGATTACGACTCGATGGCGCGCGTCGTTGCAGGTCTCGAGGACGTCGTCGCAGATCTGACTATCGCTCGTTAGGCAAAGTAGCGTGGCCGGGACTTGCTAAGTGGGAAAATGCCGAGCAAGAGTGCGCTAACTGAATTAGCCGCGTTTCTTTCGGCGGAAGGACAACGGTCACGCCGCCATGTCTTTCACAAAGTCCCCAGCGCGTTTTTCT
>JBDTYN010000046.1:0-7029 GCA_040005675.1 Chthoniobacterales bacterium | reverse complement strand
GCGGCTGCCTGCTTGCGCATTTCGTAGGTCTTGGCGACCGACAATAGCTCATACATCGCGTGAAGACGCGCGAAGTAGTAGCCTTCGCGGCCATCAAGAAAGCCCTTCTGCCAGACGTAAACGAAAAGGAACCGGAGCAAAGGCCGGAAGGGAAGCCGCTGCGACAGAATCTTCAATTTGCGTCTCGTCCCAACTACGTCCGGCCCGAAAGTCGTTGAGCTTTGCGCAAGGCGCTCGTCGGCCGCGACGCGAGCTTCCCAGTTGGAGTAGCGATTGTGCTTTTCCACGAACACCTCGACGGAGGGAAAGGCATAATGGTCCAATTCGCAGCGCAACCTGCCGGCCGCGCCCCGCAGAACGACGTGCTCGTGCACTTCGTTGTCCCCGCTGTTCGTCGCCACATCGGTGAGCTTTTCGTACCGGCCTAACGAATGTCGAAATAACCGCAGGTTCCAGTTCGGGTAATACGCGTGTCGGAGCCATTTCCCCATAAACCTGAAGCGCCGGTTGATCCAGTAACCGGCGATTGCTCCAGCCGATGCCATTGCCTCGGCAAATTCTTCCGCGGCAGCAGCCGGCAGCAGTTCGTCGGCGTCGAGAATGAATACCCACTCGTTGCGAAACGGCAGATTCTCGAGGGCCCAGTTTTTTTTCTTGGGCCAGGTTCCGTTGAATTCGAACTGCACGACTCGAGCGCCGTGCCGCTGCGCGATCTCGATTGATCCGTCCGTGCTGCCCGAATCGACGACAAAAATTTCGTCAGCCCAATCGACGGAAGTCAGACAACGCGGAAGATTGGCGGCTTCGTTCCTGATCGGAATCAGGATCGAGACCGGCACTCGAACGTTCATCGCGGCCGGAGAATCTTGCACGGGTTGCCGGCGGCGATGACGTCGCCAGGAAGGTCGCGCGTCACGACCGAGCACGCCCCCACAATGCTGCGCGCTCCCACGGTTATTCCAGGGAGAACGAAGGCGCGTGCTCCGATGAAGGCGTCGTCGCCCACGGTGATTTTTGCCGTCACCAATGGCATACCCGATTGCGCGAAATCGTGGCTTCCAGTGCTCATGTAAACCTCCTGAGCGATGGTCGCACCCGCGCCGATTTCGATTTCGCCCAGACTGTAAGCATTCGCCCGGTCGCCAAGGCAGGCGCGATCATGCAACGTCAGGTTCCATGGAATTTCTATCCGCGCGCGCTGATGCACGAATGGCGTCCCCTCGATCTTGGCGCTGAAAACGCGCAGCCAAAACAGACGCCAAGGGTTCGCTGGCTTGGGTGTCCACCGACAAAGAACGAACCAGCAAAATTCCCAAAGAAGGCGCAGCATCCGCTCGTCGATTCCCCACGGAGAGGCGTAGGCGGACGTCTGATCTGGGTTCACGATTTGCGGTTCAGCCATCGGCAGGTGAGAGCAGCCGTTCAAAATCGGCCAGGAACTGGTCCGCGACTTTCGGCAAAGAATATTCAAGCGACTTGCGGTAGCCGGCCTCTCCGATTCGGGACCGCGCGGAGTCATCCCCTACAAGGTCTGCCATCTTTGTGCGCAGCGCTTTCACCGGATCTGCTTCCAACTGGTTGAAGATCATACCGGTCTGCCCGTCGATCACGAAATCATGAAAGCAGGCAAGATCTGAGACAAGCACAGTGCAAGCGTGCGCCATCGCTTCAAGCGGAGCGAGGCCAAACGACTCCCCCTTTTGCGCGAGCGAGGGATAAACGAAGATCTGGGCCGCCCGATATCTCTCCGCCAAGGCAGCCGGGTCGAAGATCGCGCCGCAAAGTTCCACTGTCGCCGCGTCGGCGGCTTCCGCCGCTTTGCTGAGTTGCCGGAGATACTTCGCGCCGCCACCTCCGTACTTGTGTGCGGTGGGCCCAACAATCTGGAGTTTCCATCCGGAAAACAGCGAAGGTGGAGCCTCGACAAACGCTTTCATCAGCAGATGCACTCCCTTTTCGGGATGCACCCTCCCGACGAAAAGAATAGTTTTGTCGCGCACGGATGGTGCGTGACGTGCATCGCACTCATTGGATTCAATTCTTGGGTAGGGAATAACCGTGACCTTAGCTTCGAAACGCGGCAGCTCGTCTTTCACAGCCTGGGCAACCGCACGTGAGGGGGCTTGTAGCCGAGCGGCGCTCCCATAGAAACGGATCTGGCCTTTGGGAAAACGACCGATGTGAACGTAGACCTGACCGCGACTCGACGTGCGCAAAAGGATCGGAAGCCAGAAGGTGTTGGTGACAATGATGTCGGCAGGCGGCAAACGCCGCTTTACGCGCAGCGAATAGAGAAGGTCGAGGACTTTTAGCCAGATTATCGAGCCTGGTGTGTCGAAACCGCGCACGCGCCAGTGTTGCACACCGGCGATCGTCTCCCTGTCCGGTAACTGCGGCATCGCTCGGGAAATCGAGGTGACGTTGTGACCACGCCGAGCAAACTCCGCCGCCAGCGCAAACCATACCTTCTCGACCGCTCCCCCCATGGTCGGAGGGACTGGGAAAAACGCGCCGAGGACGATGGTGATTTTCATCTCTCCGGCACCGACTCGGCAAGGATCTGAAGCAACGAATCCGCCGCGCCGCTTATCTCGAAGCGGCGGAGGAAACAGGCGCGCGCGTTTGATCGCATCAACGAACGCTCCTTGGCGGGAGCATGCAGCCAGCGCTGGATCAATCGGGTGGTTCCTTCCACGTCGTCCGTGTCGACATAGCCCGCACAATCTGCCTGCACCTCGCGCCAGGTATTAACGCGATTCGAAATCAGCACCGGAAGACCCGCTGATAGTGCTTCCGCGACGGAAATTCCAAAATTCTCCTGGTGTGACGGCAGAATAAAGACGTCCGCAGCGGCCAGTGCACCGCGTTTCAAGACCCCCTCGAGCATGCCAGTGAAGACAATTGGAATCCGAAGCTCGAGACGCGCGATCTCCCGTTGCAGTCCCGCGGTCCAGCCCACCTGATCAGGCCCCGCCAGCACAAGCGACAACCCAGCCCCCGCATCGATTCCGCGCAGGGCTTTGATGAGCAGGTCACAGCCTTTCTTCGGATGAATCCGGCCGAGAAAAAGCAAGATGTGCGTACCGCGAACTTCAGGAAAACGGCGAAGAAATTCGGCTCGCGCGTCATCCGCATCCGGTGCCAGATCTTCGATTCCGAGCGCGGAAACGCGTTCGCGGACTCGATAGAGCCAGAATGATTTCCGGGCCTGGATGCGCTCTTCGTCGGCGGTGAAAATCACGCCACGTGCGTCGCGCAGCACTCGATAATCCGCCCATGGCCAGTAAAGCCATTTTTTCAGATGCTTCAGCGGGAAGGTTCTTCTGAACCATGGATCGAGCATGCCGTGCGGAAAGACGTAATATGGGATGGCGGTGCCAGCGAAACAGCGCCACGCAGCGAACCCAAGGTATTGCCAGAGGCCATGGATAATCACTCGATCGAAGCGTGCGCCGTTTTGGCGCAGCCAGGGCAGCAAAGTTCGCGAGAAACGGTAACTAGTCAGGCCTGCGCCTAACGAATGGATGGCCAGATCGCGCTGGTTCCTCCATGGTGGGTCCTTCTCATCCAGTGTCACAATTTCGAGCTCGTGGCCTCGGCGAGCGAGTGCGGCGCTCAGCGAGCTTACAGCTTGAGCAACGCCGCCGGTGCTCGGATCAAGCGTTTGCACCATCTGCAAAATTCTCACGCGTTAGACGACGAACCCTTCGGGGCGATGGAAGTAGGCCAGATCAGGCGATAGCTTCTTTAACGCGCGCGCCGGCACTCCTCCATAAAGTGTGTGCGACTCGGTGAAACTTTTGTTCAACAACGATTTCGCGCCGAGCACCGAGTGGTCCGGGAGCGTGCTTCCGCCGAGCAACACGCAATTTGTTCCGACGAAGCACCGGTCGCCAATCCGCACCGGCGCCGAGGCCTGCCGGTTCTGCTCCAAATCGATGCTGTGGGTGAGAATCTGTGACTGAAATCCGGCCAGGGTAGTGAACTTGCCAATCGTCACCGCGTTCGTGCAGTCGAGCAGGTGTCGATTCGTAATCGCGGTGTGGGCGCCGACGACCAGCTCGGGACGGCGCTCAGAGTCGGAAATAAAATGGCGTGCACCTTCGACCGGGAAACCAGTGATCCAATTGCCACGGCCGATCGAAGCGTGTTGGCCCAGGTAAAGGAGCGATAATCCTTTGCAGACGGTCATGTGCCCGATGCTTGCGTTCGCCTCCAGGACGAGTCGCGAAGGAAAGATCCAGGCAAAACCAATTCGGCTGCTTGGGTGAATCGAGTATCCGAAATACTGCTGGAGAAGAGCCCGTCGAATGCTCCACGGCAGGAAAAGGCTGAGAAACATCAGCGCCGTTTTCACAGTTCGGGCGCCAGGCCGCGATAGACTTCGATGTAACGCGTGATCATTTCCCCGGCGGTGAAACGCCGCGCATTCGCGAGGCTGCGAGCAGACCAGCGGTCACGTTCTTCTTCATCGGACAACTGCGCCACGCCGCGTGCGAATCCCTCTTCATCTTGCACGTCGAAAAGCAACGCCGCATCGCCCGCCACCTCCGGCAAAGGTCCCGCGTTGCTGCAAACGATGGGACAGCCACAGGCCTGCGCCTCGATCACAGGCCAGCCGAACCCTTCGAAACGCGACGGAAAAATTAGTGCGGTGGCTCGATTATAGAGCGCCTCCAGCATTTCGTTTGCCGGCGCGGGAACTTCAATAATCTCGCCTGCGATCCCCAGACTTCTCGCGATCCCGCACAGCTCCGGACTTAATGCATCTCCCGCAAATACCATCTGTGCATTGCAGTTTTTGGCGTAACGCGCAAAGATCCGCAGGACCCCGTCCCGATTCTTCCGGCGAAGATTCGAGCCGACGTGAAGAAGGAACGGACGTGCCAGATCGAGCTCCCGGACAGCAGCGAGCCGTGCGTCAACGATCGCGGGCGCGAGTTTGCGATAGGGAAAATTGAGACCGACTGGAATGTGTTCGAAACGCCCCGTGCCCGCTGCCTCCGGGATGAACTTCTCCGCGTCGCGCAAGGTGGAGCGCGAGACGCACACAATTGTCCGAGCCCGCCGAAGGCCGCTGAGGATCCAGCGCTGCAGAATTTTGCCTGTTCTGCTGGCGGGAGAGTCGGTCTCCTCTCCGAGCGCGCCGCGAACCGCGAGTAGATCGTGGCAAGTGACAACGAGGGGCGAGGTCCTGACCGCCTTCGCGTAAGGGGAATTCGAATGATCGCAGATATGCACGATCGATGGTGCCGGCGCCGACCGCAGCCGGCGGCGGAGCTGACGCGGAAAAAGAATGAATTTGTCGAGGTAAGCGAGCCACTTCGCGACGAATGAGCCCGCCAGCCGGAAATTTCCCAGCAGCGATTTTGGCTCGATCAATTCGGCATCCACGCCGGCGGCAATCAGGCCATGCAGCATCATCGACGCGAAACGCTGCATACTCTGTTGCTGATCCGGCCGGTAATTACCGATCAACAGCACCATTCGATTTCGGCTCGGCTTCACCATGGCCGTGCAGCCGGGCGGCGTAAGGTGAGCGAGAAGCGATGACTTTGCGGACGCGCGAAGACGCCGGGGGTTCGCCTGGCGCAGGCGGCGCAACCGGGAGGAGCTCCGGGTTCATCGACGCCAGACACAGCCCATTGAGGACAGCGGCGAAGCCGAGGCTGGTCGGCTGGCCAAACTGCCCATTGAGGAGGACGACGAAACCAGACGTGAAGAGAATTAGTGGGAGCGTTTCTCCGCGAGCAAGCACACGCACGCTGAGATACCCGAGGCGACAGGTGAGCGCCGTGCGCCAGAGCAAAAACGCCAGGCCGATGATCGGCCCATTCTCGAGAAGCACACGCGACCATTCGGTTTCCGCGAGCAGGAACGATGTGCGACCGGTGAGAAACTTCGCGCCGCCGTTCGTGCCAATGCCGAGACCATATCCGAGCAGAGGCACGCGATTCAAAACCTTTAATCCTTCCGTGAAACCGCCGAACGTCCGCGTAATCATCCCATTGGCGACGGTTGTTTCTTCTGCTGCAGCCGACTCGGTGAATCGGTCGGAGAGAATACCGACGCCTTCGCGAAAAATTGGCACATAACTTAGACCCCAAACGACCACAACTGTGATGAGCAGGTTGCGTCCGAATTGATTAACCGCGTCGGGGCGCACCAGCAGAATCACGACCAGCGACAGAACCACCAGCCCGACCGATGCAACGGCCGAGCGGCTACCAGAGACCGCGACGCCCACGCCAACCGCGAGCCCGGCGGCTAACAATAGCCAGTTTTTGTACGTGGTGCGAGTCAGGGCACCGTGCAAAACAAATGCAGCCGCGAAACTGAGATAAAATATGACGCCGGAAACAAATGAGAATGGCCCCGGCGGTCTAATTTTACCGCCGCCCGCCGTGATCTGTTCGGCTTCTCCGAGACCGACAGTACGGTTAATGAACGATTCCGGCGAGGCACGAAATTGGGCCGCGACCAGAAGCGCCATCGGGATCATCCCGAGAAGAATCCAGCGCCCGACGCGTTTTACATGTCCGACGTCACATACCGCGCCAATGACAAAAATCAGTGGCAGATGGAGAAAATCGCAGCGTGCTCCGTAAAGAGTGACGAAGAGCAGCTTACTGAGCGGCAGATAGGGCTCCAGGACGATCATCCCCGCGATTTGCGCGAGGACGGCGATGAACAAAAGCGAGCTGATAAACCAATTCCGCGGAAAAACGCCGGCTCGCCAGGCGAGCAGATATATGAGAATCACCACCGGATCGCGCACGAGCAGCAGCGGATTCGAGAACTGCGGCACGATCCACTTCCGCAGAACGCCTTCAAACATCAGCAAGATCACGTAAAGCCAGATGAGACGACGGACGTTTTCGATGAGCTTTTCGCTGCTTGCCGGCGACGCGACCGGCGGGGGCGGTCGCGCAGAAGAAGGATCAGGAGTCGGTCGCATGCGGAAAAGTCCCGGATTCAGGCAACATCTCCTGTGCCACCCGCACGATCGATCTGCGATAGTCCGTCCAA
>JBDTYN010000045.1:0-13628 GCA_040005675.1 Chthoniobacterales bacterium | reverse complement strand
GGGCCGTTATCGCGAGAAAGCGGGCGCAAGTTTTCGCCTCGGTCAGTTTCACGATGACCTGATTAAGAATGGCAGCCTGCCCCTGTCCGTGGTGGAATGGATTCTCCTCGATGACCTGGCATCAATCGAGGAGGCGCTCCGCTAACAGCAACCGCCCGTAGGTGGTCTACGCAATCAGGACGTGCCGGACACACGTATCCTGATATCAGTTTCCGTCGACCGCCGGAACTTTGTGGGGAGAATTCCAAGGCGGCGCTCGAACGCGCGGCGAAAGGCGTCGGCGCTTTTAAATCCCACAGACGCTGCGACACTTGCGATACTATCATCACGTGAAGCGAGGCGGCGCTTCGCTTCAGCGATACGTGAGGTTTCAACGAATTCGGCGGGTGTCATTCCGAATGCACGTTTGAAGACGCGGTTGAAATGGCGAGGGCAAAGGCATGTCCTCTTCGCCAGCTCTTCCACCGATAAATCTTGGCGCAAATGCGTGGTGATCCAAGCTGGGAGCTCTCCGATCCGTTCTTCAGAACCGGGCTGATAGTCGAACGCATCAACTAATTGCCCGTTACCACCGGACGGCCTTAGGTCTATGACAAGCTCGCGTGCCACCGCAAGGGCTACCTTTGGCCCATAGTCATCCTTAACGAGGGAAAGGGCCATTTCCATCCCACCGCTACCTCCGCCGCAAGTCGAAAAAGGCTCATCTTTTATGAACGACGCCGCCTGCTCGACCCTTAGTCGTGGGAAGGTCCGCGCTAAGTCTTGCGCGAAACGCCAGTGCGTTGTCACGCAGCGTCCATCCAGCAGCCCGGTCCGTGCCAGCGGGTAAATCCCGGTGCAAACGGTAGCAATTCGTCGCGTTGATTTTGAACGTTCGAGTAGCCAGGCAGCGATCCGCTCGCTCAAATCCGCGTTCCGCAGCCCCGTCCCGCCGGCCACAATGATGGTATCGACAGCCGGCGCGTTGCCAAGTGTGTGGTGTGCTTTGAAGGTAACTCCCGCCTCGGAGACGAACGTCTTTGTTTCAGCCCCAATCAGGAGAGCCTTGTAACAAGCCTGCTGTCGATACGGCTCGTCAGCAAAACGCGCAGTGGCGAAAGCCTGCAGTGGACCCGTGACGTCAAGAGCCATCAAGCCGTCAAAACCGACAAAGCCAACGATTTTTGGCGTCGCTTGTGCGGATCTTAGGCGCGAGAAATAGGTCACTTCGCGCGCCTCCGATCAGTCATTGCCGCGACATTTCGTGCCGGCATGCGGAATGGCCTCACTTGGACAAAGCCTTGGCATACCAGCTAATGCAACAACGGCCGGGAAATCGGCTCAGAAAAATGGGATAATCAGAAAATAAGACGCGTGTGCACTCTAGTGGACGCTACGGCTCGCAGACGGTAGAATAACGCTATGGGCGATACCCGCCTCACCTTGGAGGAAGAGCTCCTTTCTTCCGCGGCCGCGCCCTTGTGCAGCGGAAAAACTGTCCCGGAGGGCGGTCCTGATTCGAGGACTACCGGGGAGATGATGCCCGACGTCTACGATGAGCTACGGCGGCTGGCCGCGGCTTATCTGCGGGGCGAGCGGGCAGAGCACACTTTGCAGCGGACTGCTCTCGTCCACGAAGCGTACCTTCGGTTACTCGGCCAACGGAAGGTCCACTGGCAGAACCGCGCACATTTCATTGGAATTTTCGCGCGGATTATGCGCCAGACGTTGACCAACTATGCCGTGGCGAAAGGACGCCTTAAGCGTGGTGGTTCAGATCCGCGGCAGGCGACGCTGGAGTTTTACGAAAGCCGAAAGATCGACGTGACGGCTCTCGATGAGGCCTTGGAGGCGCTCGAAGCTCTGGACGGACGGCAGGCACAAGTCGTCGAGCTGCGATTTTTCGCCGGATTGACAATCGAGGAAATTGCCGAACTGCTAGCCATTTCTCCCGCGACTGTGAAACGTGATTGGATCATCGCCAAAGCGTGGTTAAGGCGCGAGCTTTCTAGCGGCGCCTGACGCGCCGGTGATATTTTGGGACGCATGACAACAAAAACCACCGGGCGCGACCGCGAAAATGATCGCGAAAAGTGGCAGCAGTTAAAAACTATTCTGGTCGATGCGTTGGAAGAGACGTCTCTCGCAGCACGGACCGCGCTCGTGCAAAATCGTTGTGCGGACGACAAGGCGCTTTGTCGCGAGGCCCAATCATTGCTGGCCGAGGCCGAAACGCTCGCCAAGGAGCCAACCGATCGCTTCGAGGATTGCGCGGAAAAGGCGACTGCCATGCTTTGGCACGACGACCCTCACTGCGACCGGCGGATCGGTTCGTATGTCACAATTCGTGAAATTGGGCGCGGCGGGATGGGAGCGGTTTATCTGGCAAAGCGCGCTGATGGAGAGTTCGAAAAACAGGTCGCGATAAAGATACTCAAACGGGGGACAGATACCGACGAACTACTTCGTCGATTCCGCGCCGAACGGCAGATTCTTGCCGGCCTTGATCACCCGAACATCGCACGGCTCCTTGATGCCGGCACCACGGACGATGGGTTGCCGTACTTCATTATGGATTACATCGTCGGCGAGCCGGTTACTCGATATCTCGCCACGCACCGGCTGTCCATTCGGGATAGGCTTCAATTATTTCTGAAAATCTGCGGCGCCGTTGAAGCGGCACATCAACGTCTCATCGTTCATCGCGATCTGAAGCCAGGTAATATTCTCGTGGATAAGGCAGGCGAACCAAAGCTGCTCGACTTCGGAATCGCAAAACTTCTTGCGCCGGGAGAAGACTCGCTCGAACTCACCGCTACGGGACAGGAGCGGCTGACGGCGATTTGCGCCTCGCCCGAGCAGGCACTCGGTCGACCCGTCACTGTCGCAAGCGATATCTATGCGCTCGGTGCGCTGCTCTATGAAATGTTAACGGGCGAAAAGCCGCACCAATTCTCAACGCCCCATCCATCCCGCGCTGAATTGGCGCAGGTCATCGCCGAAAAGGATCCGACCCCGCCGAGCGATGCGGTTTCGGATCCCGCCGCGAAGGATGAGTTGCGCGGCGACGTCGATCAAATCGTGCTTCGCGCAATGCGCAAGGAGCCAGAGTTGCGCTACCAATCAATCGACAAGCTCACCGCACATATTCGTTCCTTTCTTGCAGGCGAGCGCGTCCATGCGCGGCAATCTATCTTCACTTCCCGGCGACAACTTGATCGGAAGCAACGTTTTCGCATTCCAATCGGATTAGCCCTTGCAAGCGTGCTGATTCTAGGTGGCGGTCTGACCTTACTGTTCCTGTCGCCAGCGAAATTGCAGCGGTTACTCCGAATCTCTTCCGAGACGCAGTTGCACTCCACACTGCCGATTCCGGATAAAAGCATCGCGGTTCTGCCGTTCCAGAACCTGAGCGAGCAAAAGGAGAACGCGTTTTTCGCCGACGGCGTGCAGGATCAAATTCTGACTGACCTCGCAAAAGTCTCCGACCTCAGAGTCATCAGCCGCACTAGTGTCGAGCAATTTCGAACGGGCGCGAAGCACAATCTGCGTGAGATCAGCCAGCAGCTTGGAGCAGCGCACGTGTTGGAGGGCAGTGTGCAGCGTGCGGGCAATCGAGTGCGCGTTGTAGCAAAACTGGTCGACGCTCGGCGCGACAGCCAAATCTGGGGAGAGACATATGACCGCGAACTGGCTGACGTGTTCGCGATTCAGAGCGATATCGCGCAGGCTATCGTCCGCCAGTTGCAGGTTCGTCTCTTACCGCAGGAGAAAGCGGGCATCGAGGAACGTCCGACCAGCGATTTGGCGGCTTACGATCTTTACTTGCGCGCAAAAGAGATCGTGGACAGCCATCTGGATGCGCAAGACCCGGAGGCTTCTCTCCTCCAGGCTATTCGCCTGCTGGGAGAGGCGACACGCCGGGATCCAAAATTCACGGTAGCTTACAGTTACACCGCGCGGGCGCATAGTCTCCTTTTCGGTCTCGATCTGGACCAGAGCGAAGCACGAATTCGGCAGGCAGATCAAGCCCTGCAAGCAGCGCTCCGTCTGCGGCCGGATTCTGCCGAGGCGCACCTGGCAAAAGCGGACTATCACTTTCGATGTTTCCTCGATTTACCAGCCGCGCAAAAGGAACTGGAAATTGCTCGTCTTGGATTGCCCAACAGCACCCCGCTCTACGTGCTAACGGGAAACGTTAACAGGAGGCAGAACAAGTGGTCGGAGGCGGAACGTAACTTTACGAAGGCGGTCGAACTCGACCCAAGGAATCCCGACGCAGTCAACTACCTGGCGGACACCCAAATCTTAATTCGCAGATTCTCCGACGCCATGCGCACGTATGAACATGCGCGTGCGACGGGTCTCGAACCTCCGATTCTTTCAGTCCGAATGGCTATCATTGACTTTGCCGCGACTGGCAGTACCACAAGGCTGCGAGCGGCTTTGTCGGCCGCTCCCCCGGGCCTCGACGTTGGCGGTGGCGAAACGCCGTTGCGAATTCTAATCGCATTGGCCGACCACGACTATGGAGCCGCCGAACGAGCGCTCACAGCTTCGCCCCGGACGGATTTCCAGGATGTCGACTTTTCATTCTATTACCCGCGCTCTTGGTACGAGGGAATTATCGCGCGGGCGCAAGGAGACCAGAACAAGGCCAGGAGTGCGTTCGCGGCTACCAGAACAATTCTCGAACAGAGACTAAAGGCCATGCCGACTCAGCGAACGCGCGCGGTTCTCGCACAAGTCTACGCTGCACTCGGCCTGAGGGAACTGGCGATTCGCGAAGCCAGGCAGGCTGTCGAAATGATGCCGATCGTCCGTGATGCGTACGAGAGTCCGTTGGTGCTCCAAGGTCTGGCCCAGGTGTATGCATGGTCGAACGAGAAAGACCGCGCGCTTGAGTTGCTCGAAACTCTTGTCAGAATTCCCGGCTACCTTAGCTATGGATATCTGCGGGTTGACCCTGCTTGGGAGCCGCTACGTGGCGATCCCCGTTTCGAAGCCATCGTTGCTTCTCTCGCGCCACGGTAGTTGGAGGCGCTTCCCTTGCGCGCGAACAGCGCTTCTCCACCTCTTGTTTCAATCACTCGTGGCGGAGCCCACTAGGCATTCCAGAATTGTTTCTTAGCCACCAATGTGGAGCTTACCGAAACTCGGTCGCCCTCGGCACGTCAGGCCGGGTCGCTTTGGAAGCGGCGCCGATAAGTAAGTGGATTGATTCCTACTTGTCTGTTGAAAGCCCTGCGGAATGCTTGCGGACTGTGAAAACCGACCAATGCGCCCACGTTTTCGATACTGTTTCGTGCTTCGGATAATTGGCGTCGGGCCTCGTCCAGTCGCAGCTTTTCAATAAAATCGGCCGGGGTAGCACCGAATATGGCTTTGAACCTCCGTGCGAAATGTCGCGGGGAGAAGCAGGCTCTGCGAGCGAGTATATCCAGCGATAAATCCCGGTGCAGGTGCCCGGCGATCCACGCCGCCAGGTCCGCAAACCGATCGGTAGACTGGCTCTGAAATTTTAGAGGCTCGGAATACTGTTCCTGGCCACCACTCCGTTTGAGATAGACCACCAACTCGCGCGCGACGGAGAGGGCAATTTCTGGTCCGCAATCTTCCTCGATTAATGAGAGAGACAAGTCGATGCCGGCGGTCACGCCTGCCGAGGTATAGAAGGGACCGTCTTTCAGAAATATTGCGTCGCCCTGAATCAGTATGCGGGGAAACCGCTGCGCGACGTCGGCCGCGAATCGCCAATGAGTTGTGCACTTACGTCCATCGAGCAAGCCGGTGGCGGCCAGGGCATACACTCCCGTGCAGACAGATGCGATGCGACGTGTTTGCGCGGATCTCGCTTTGAGAAAGGTAGAAATCGCCTGACAAATAGCCGGCTGTCGTAAGCCGCGGCCGCCCGGAACAATTAGTGTATCCAAGGCCGGCGCCGTTTTAATAGTTTTTTGCGGCTGGAAAGCAATGCCCGACTCGGCAACAAAAGGTTTGCTCGATAGGCCGATGGTTATCACTTCATAGCAGCGGCGACGCGCGCCGTTTTCTTTTACCATTGACGCGGTGGCAAACGCCTCGGCTGGGCCCACCAGGTCGAGCGCGGTGATTCCGTCAAACCCCAAAAAGCCGATTCGCTTGGGTGTCATCTACGGTATCGGGAACTTTAGCATCCTACATTGGCGTCCTCCATGACATTGAGGGCACGTTTTAGGACATCGCTGTCGGATGCCATTATCTAATCAAACCGGCAACTGCCTCCGATAAGATTGTCATCAATGGTTCCTCGCCTGTCCTTGCGTGATCGCGTCGCTCTTTCAGATTGAGCAATGAATCGAAGATCTTTTCTAACAAGTATCACCGGAGCGGGAATAGCTCTCGGCGCGTCCGGAGTATCCACTTCTCGCTCGCAGACGCAAAACACTCCGAGCGGAGAATCCAACCAGTCACTGGCGCATGGCGCAGGGCTCCACCCGCCAGGAAAAGGCAAAATTCCCGTGGCCGTCACCATTTCGGCTGATGTTACCCCGATTGATTTTATCGGCCCATGGGAAGTCTTCCAGAATGTCATGATTCCGGATCGGGGCGAAGCGATGGACGAGCAGATGCCTTTTGAGTTGTTCACCGTTTCCGAGACAAAGAAACCTGTAGTTTCGGGAGGGTTGACGCTGATCCCGGGATATACCTTCAGAAACGTTCCCCAACCAAAGGTTGTTATCATTCCCGCTCAGAAAGGCTCGGAAGCGCTCCACAAATGGTTGCGCCAGATTTCAGTAACTGCCGATGTGACGATGTCCGTTTGCACAGGTGCTTTCCAGCTGGCTAAGGCGGGCTTGCTGAACGGCAAATCCGCGACCACGCACCACGACTTTACTGACCGCCTCGCCAGAGAATTTCCGGAAATCAAAGTGGAACGGGGTCTTAGATTTGTAGAAGGCGATAAAATTTCCACAGCCGGCGGGCTCACGTCCGGAATCGATCTGGGTTTAAGAGTGGTGGAGCGGTATTTTGGACGCGCCGTAGCGACGACCACAGCAACCTACATGGAGTATCAAGGCAAGGGGTGGATCGTCTGACCAGCAGCGCCCAAAATGATTACGCTTCGGTTTTGCCTGCTCGCTCTGCTCCTTAATGAGGCAGCCCGCTGTACCGTCATCGCAGCTCCGCCGCCCGCACTGCCTCGGAGGGCTCACCTGGGATTGGTAATCCATTCATCTGACAGCAATTCGACCCCGCAGTTGCCACGCGTGCGCCGGGCTGAACCGAACAGTCTGGCGGCCGAACTCGACATTCGCCCGGGTGATAGCATTCTTGCGGTGAACGGCCGCCGACTCACCTCCACCGCGGACTTCGCCAAAACTCTACGAACCTTGCGCGGGGGAGAGCGGGTGAGACTTATGGTCGAGCGGTCCGGCAAAAGCCGCGAACTTGAAGGGTTATTGCTTGAAGAGCCCCGTGAAAATATTCCCGGCGTCGAGGTCCTATACGATTCGATTAAGGATACTCACGACGAGCAACTGCGAACGATCATTACCCGGCCACCTAGCGGTAAGGAGAAGTTCCCCGTCATCTTTGTCGCAGGCTGGTTGAGCGACGACAGCATTGAAGCCCCTGACAATACCAAGTCCGGGACGGGCCTCATTTTTCGTGCGCTAGCCAAACTACCTGGCTTCGCCACCATGCGCATGGATAAACCGGGCGTGGGCGATAGTGAAGGCGATTGCGCGGAAACCGACTTTGAGACGGAGCTCGCTGGGTACCGGGCGGCCTTCGCCAGCCTCACCAAATACGACTTCATTGATCCACACCGCGTTTATATTGTCGGCGTTAGCAACGGCGGAGGATTCGCGCCGTTGATTGCATCGACGGAATCGGACGCAAAACGCATTCGCGGCTATGTGGTGGCGGGCGGATGGGTGAAGACATGGTTCGAACACATGATGGAGATCGAGCGCCGGCGGCTGACCTTCGAAGGAAGATCGCCGGAAGAGGTTAATAATGCGATGAAAGGGGCGGCCGCCTTCTACACCGATTATTTAATCAACGAACAAACACCGGGCGAAATTCTCAAGCGTCATCCCGATTTCGCCTCACTCTGGAGTGACGATGGAACCCATCAATACGGCAGACCAGCGCGGTTTTATCATCAGCTACAGCGCCTCAACCTCGCGGCGGCATGGTCGAAAGTTGCTGTGCCTACGTTAGCGGTGCATGGGGAGTACGACTGGATCATGAGCCGCGCCGATCACGAGATGATCGCTTCATACGTGAATGCCAACAAAGCGGGTTTGGCGCGATTTGTCGAACTCGCCAAGACCGGCCATACGTTGGATCACTACCCGGATATGCAATCCGCGTTTAAGTTTGAAGCAGCGTCATTCGACCCTGCGGTGCTCCAACTCCTGACCGGCTGGTTTCGAGAGCAACTAAGGAAGTAAAGAGAATAGCGAGAGGTTCTCTCGGTTTCACCTCCACAGTGATCGCCATCGAACGGTCTTTACGCGCGGCGGTTACGGAGGAAACGCCACCAAATTCCCATCCAGCCCGGCGGCGATGATCTTGCCTTCGCCATATACGAGCGAGCCAGTGTACCCCGATAGCCATCGATCATTGCCCAATGGTAGCGCTTGCCGCCATTTCATAGCGCCACTCTTCCGATCGAGCGCGCCGAGTGAAGGTTCCTGGTGGATGAAATACTTCGATGATCCGGCAGTTCCGTAGTAGATCGTGTCGTTCACGACAAGTGGTGTCCCCCAAGTGGACCCCCACACCTGGCTAGCCCAGATTACTGACCCACTACTCGGATCGATAGCTCGTATGCGATGACTGTCAGATGATCCCACGTAAACGATACCGTCGGCCATGCACGGGGTCGACTCGACCCACGAGAGCCAAAAAAATACGTTCCAGATCGGTTTGCCATCCTCAACGTTCAACGCAAATAGCGTTGAGCGATCACGGATCCCGACCAGGATTTTGTCGCGGACGAAGACTGGAGTCGTGGTGACGGCGCTTCCGGTGTCAAATTTCCAATGAAGCGCTCCGCTTTTCCTGTCTAACGCGTAGACGAACTGATCAAAGCTGCCGAAATACACTCGATCCGGTGTTAGTAAAGCCGAACTTCTTATCTTCCCGCCCGCGCGAAACACCCAGATCGTTTTGCCGCTTGTCGCGTCGATAGCATGGAAAACGCCGTCGGCAGACCCCAAGTAGACCATCCCTTCTGCCACCGCCGGCGTCGGCGCGGCTGAATCCCATTGAGCTGCGTCAAGTCCGGGGAGAGTTCGGCTCACCCCGTCGCCACCTAGATACACCTTCCATATCTCCGTGCCAGAATCACGCTGCAGCTTGAACAAGTATCCACTGTCGGCAAAAATATACACTGCATCGCGAACAACGGTGGCTGATCCGAAAAGAGGAGTGTGAGCGTTAAAGATCCATTTAGGCTTGCCGTCTGCGACTTTGACCGCATGTAAATTGCCGGCCGCGTCTCCAATATACACCACTCCTTCGGAGATGGTTGGGGACGCCCAAAAAGAACTATTCGTCCGGTAAGACCAGATATCCTTCGGTCCCAGAGGGGCGCGTGGTGGAGTCGGCTCTAAAGGCAGATTGTCTCGAACTCGCTTGAGGATGAAGGTTACGTCTGATAGCGAGAGGGTTCCTGTTAATATACCGTCTCCAAGCACAAAGGTAATGTTCGTTTCCGGCACGACGAACCCTTTGCCTTTCCGAACAAGGAACCCGACAACGGAGCCGTAGGCGTTCACGTTAGGCAACCACTCGCGAACGAGGATGCGCCCATTTGAGACGAGCTGGAACTCAAACGCCACCTCTGCGACTTCCGCCTCATGCCGAACTTTTCCGCTCCATCGGCCAAGGAATGGCGTGAGTTCTGCCGAATGAGGCGGAGGTTCCGCTGAAATCGTTGCGCAAGATTTCGCTAGGACGGCAACACAAAGGAAAAGCTTGCACAGGCTGCGGTGCAGGCGAGACGGATGTAGCGGGGTGCTGAGAAAATCGTTCGGGCGGTAAGCAGTCATCCTCACTCCTTTTTCTTTCTTCGCCTACGTATTTTCTCTTCCAGAGGCGTTTGCGTGACGGGCGGTGGTCGAAGCGCGACAGACCTCCACCGTCTGACTGAAGCTAGCTGACGAGCGGACGCAAAAACTCCAGGACCGCCACCGCGGCCGGACCACCTTTTTCGGCATGAGCGATCAGGGAGATCTTATGCGGTCCCGGCACATGAACGATGTTGGGAAACGCCGTCACCGCGGCTTTCACGATCGCGAGTTTACCAAGCATGGTTGCGGCAAAAACATCCATGCGCGCGTTGTGTTCGAGCAGAAATTCCGCGATGTCGCGCCGCCCCATGTGTGAAGCGCCGCCGAGGGCTGTTTCGAAGACGCCGTTTCCCCAATCGACCGCTCCGTTAATTAGCGTCGGCTCGGCGGCAAGCATTTCTTTCACGGCCGGCAAATTGAAATGGCCTGCGATGACAAACCGCTTCACCCGCGTCCGATCGATTTGCGGATCGTGCTCGGGAAAGTCCGGGACATTTTCCGCGGACGCCGGCGGATCGGAGGGTAGCGCTTTGGACTGTGCCCGAAGCAAGCCGTCGCCGAAAAAAGCGCCGACCACGGCAATGCCGCCGCTGATCAAAAACTTTTTGCGCGTGAGACATGTATTCATAGGTGTGAGTCTATCTTGCGCTGGTCGCAAGAAAGCGAGTGATTGTGGTGGGGCGGTTGCTTGCAATAAAACGACTTCCTCAGGCTAGAAGCGATCTCATAAATAGGTGTGGGCACGTCGAGCCGCCCTCACCTCGCGCTGCGCGTCCTCCTCTCCCTCGGGGAGAGGAGTGAGGTGATGGCTTTAGAAGGTCTCTTGGTACACTGGAGCTTTGTGAGATGGCTTCTAAACATAATCTGAGTTGTCTAACGCTGGGTGTGCTGAAAAATAAGCGAGGTGATAACCACAACCACGAAAATCGCCTCATGCGACGATCTTCAAGTTTGGCCGATAGGTCATTGGATACGCGTCAGGATAACCTCAATAGTCGAGCTTGTTATGCGCCGGATAGCATGCTCTGCAGATTGAGATTCATCGCGCGACGCGCGGGAAGAAAGCTTGCCAGCTGAGTCAGGATAAGAACGCCTGCGGCGACAATAGCAAACGGCCATAGAGTTGAAGCGTCAAAGCTCGTCAACTGCGATTGAAGCCATCGAGTGGTGAACCACGCTGTCGCGATTCCTACAATCATGCCCGTGGTTGCAAGGCGTGCGTTTTGAAGCAGGACTGCTCGGATCAGGCTGTGTGGTGTAGCACCGAGTGCCGTGCGAATGGCGAGTTCCTCCTGCCGGATAGCCACAAGCTGACTCATGACGCCGTATGTGCCGAGCCCGGTAATGGCGACCGTGATTAACGCGAAAACAGCGAACAACACCATCTGAAGACGAGGCAGCGCGATGTCCTGCCAGGAAAGCGCATCAAGCTTCGCAACGCCGAAAGCGGCAACGTCTGAACTGGTGAGACGGAGAGCCCGCCGACCGGCCGCGACTGTGTCCGAGGTCGAACCGCGGCCGTTGAGGATGACCCAGGCCCGCCGCAACGAGGCCTGCTCGAAGGGTACGTAGACCGTTTCTCCGGGCGCGAGAGCAGCGCCCGCGTCGTGTACATTGCCGACGACGCCGACAATTTCCATTACGGGACTGTCAGGGGGTGATGAGCGGCGGATTTTGTGGCCGATGGCGGCCTGCCCGGGCCAGTATTTCTCGGCCACTGCCTTGCTGACAACGGCGACGGGCGGTGAATCAATCCGATCGCGGTCGCTGAGCATTCGTCCCTCGATGAGCGGAATGCCCATGGCGGGCAGGTATCCTGAGGATACTCGACGGTAATGAAGTAGTGCCGGATCAGCGGTGAACTCGCCGGTCGGCAGCTGAAGGATGAAGGTGCCACCCCACTGGCCGTCGCCTACCGGCAAAGTCGTCGTGAGTCCGGAAGCGGCCACCGCAGGCTCCTTCGACAAATTCTCCTGCAGCGTCCTGGCGAAAACAACGCGCTGCTCGTGCTTCGCATATGCGGGCTCAGGAAACTCAATGCGAAAACCAACGCGGTTTGCCCCGTCGAACCCAAGTTTCACCTGGCTGACTTTTCGCAGACCCAGTCCGGCCAGCGCGGCGCAAACCAGGATTAAGACTGAGATCGCCGCCTGAAATGTTACCATTGCCTTCTGCCACCGAACCGCCGCGGGATTGGCACTGCCGCCGCGTGCCTGACTTCGCAACGTTGCCTCAAGCGAGAGCGAACGCGTTTGCAATGCAGGCAAAAGCCCCACCAGAACACCGGTACCGAGGACAATTAGCGCGGAGAACCCGATCGTCGTCCAGTCGATTTCCACATGTCGCAAAAGAGCCGCCAGTGATGGGTTTGGATTGAGGTACCTTAAGCTGGGGATTACCAATGATGCCATGCAAATGGCCAGTATTCCGCCCGCGCTAACGAGGAGTATGTTCTGAACAAGGAACTGACGGATGATTCGCCACGAAGACGCCCCCAGAGCGAGCCGCACGGCCGTCTCACGTTCGCGCTCGGCGGCCCACGCAATCAGGACGGAAGCGAGATTGCAGATCGCCAAGAGCAGCAGGACAAAGGCGCCTGACTGCACGAATACGACCACGCTTCCGGATCCGTCCAATAACTGCTCACGTAGTTTCTGAACGCGCCAATTCCATTCGTTATTAACCGGATCCGCCTCTCTGGCACGAACGGCGAACGTGCGCAGGTCATCGTCGGCCGACGCAGTGGTCGCTCCCGGTGCCAGGCGCGCATAGGTCGAAATCTGCCGCGCGCCGGTGACGTTCGTCCACATCGCTTCAGGCAGATCAAAGGGCAACCATACGTCGATCCCCGCGTCGCTGCCGGTAGGCTGAGCGAAGCCGCTCGGCATGACTCCGATCACGGTGTGGAGGACGCCATTTAATCGCAGCGTCCGGCCAATCACACCGGGGTCGCCATTGAACGCACTGCGCCAAATCTGACGGCTGACCAACGCGACCGGCGCCGCGTGCGGTCCTTCCTCCTTGGCGGTGAAAAGCCGCCCCATTAAAGGACGCACCTGCATCACGTCAAAAAAGCTGGCCGTGACGCGCGATCCTTCAAGTCGGTGTGTGTCATCTTTTTCTGCCCAATTCACGTCCGATTGCAAGGCTGCGCCGAAGGCAGAGGATGAATGTGTGCTGGATTTGAGTCGCAGATAATTCGGATACGCGTCGGAGAAATCGATACGGCCTCGGCCTGGAACAACCTTCGTCGCCGGAACTAATACCACGCGGTCTGGGTTAGGAACGGCCAGATTCCCAAAGAGAAATGCATGCAAAACGCTGAAGGCGGTCGTGTTCGCGGCCAGAGCGAGTGCCATCGTAAGCACGATGACGGCAGAGGCAGCCTTGCGACGGGCGAAAAATCGTAGTGCGGTCAGGATGTCCGAACGGAGAGAGTTCATGTTTTAAGGTTAGGTCCTACTTCAGTCTCACTCTCGTGTTAGAAGGCGAGCATCCCTGCTCATAATGCGTTTCATTGCGATCGTGCTAACGGCGTCGTCTGCGGTGCACCTGAGATGGTGCGAAGCTGTGCTGTCACGC
>JBDTYN010000044.1:0-8174 GCA_040005675.1 Chthoniobacterales bacterium | reverse complement strand
TGATCGCCTCGTCCGTCACGGTGGTGCTCGCCTGGGCCGCGCTCAAGATGCGGCAGTTCTCCCGCTACAAACTCTACATGGGGATCACAATCCTCTGCGGAATCACCTTCCTCGTCGTAAAACTGGCCTACGAATGGCCGCAGAAATTCGATCACTTCGGCGCCTTTATTAAGGAGAGCGCCCTGGAAAAATACGAGCCGTTCCTCGGCAATAAACATCTGCTCGAGAAAGGCCTCGCTCCGCGCACTGAGATCAGCGGTCACCTCCACAATCACGAGGCATTGCGCGATGCGAACATCAAAGAATACGAAATCGCGGTCGATGCGGTGAACGCCGACCCGACGAATCCGTCCTCCGATCGGCCGCACTTCTGGCCGCTGCACGTGAGCGAGAAGATCGCGCGCGTCGAGAAGGCGGACGTCGAGTACGCGAACATGTTTCTGCCGAAGCACAGCGCGTACTTTGCCAGCTATTTCACCATCACCGGCCTGCACGGTTTGCACGTGCTTGGCGGCGTCATTGTCTTCACCTATTTATGGCTGCCAGTCGGCGCGAATCTCTACCGGCGGAACCCGGAACATCTGGCAAATCGGGTTGAGGTAGCGGGCTTATTCTGGCACTTTGTCGATCTGGTCTGGATTTTCGTTTTTCCGCTCTTTTATCTACTGTAACAATCTTGAAACAAATCGAGCTCAGGAGTTTGGCTAACGTCGCCACGGGAGGCGGCGGTCTTTCGGTAGCGCTGCCGCGCGGCGGCGGCCTGCACTTGGGATCTGCGCAGATAACTCTGCCGGACGGCGCAGCGCACCGTCCCTACCCGTCATGAACGAAACACAGCAGACGACGGAGGTGACGGCTCACGACGATCACGCGCATGACGTGAGCAAGCACGTGAACGCCTACCTGAAAGTTGGCGCGACGCTCCTTCTCTTTACCGGCATCACGGTCTTCCTCTCTTACGTCAACTTTGGTTCGATGAAGGCCAACGTTGCCGTGGCGATGCTCGTTGCGACTTTCAAGGCAGGGCTGGTTGCCGCCATCTTCATGCATCTTAACTCAGAGAAAAAACTGATTTACCGCATCCTGATTTTCACCGGCTTTTTTGTTTTCGCCATGTTCTGGCTCACTTACCTGCATTGGTACGATCCGGTCTCGCGATAAATGTCGCTCAAAGGTTTCCACATTCTTTTCATCACTTTCTCGACCCTGCTCGCTCTCGGCTGCGGCGCGTGGTGCATCTGGCTGGATCTCGTCGAAGGCGCGCCCATTTATTTGGGCGGCGCCATTGGTTCGTTCGCCGCGGCTCTTGCGCTGCTTATTTATGGCGTCTGGTTTTACCGGAAGATGAAACGGCTCCAGATTATCACATGAAAGCCAGACTGATTGCGCTCACCGCCGCCGTTTTCGCCTCCCAAGCTGGGCAGGCGCTGGCCTGCTCGGTTTGTTTCGGCAATTATGGACCAAGCGGCAGCGGATCACCTCCGCCCTCCGTTCAGCACATGGCGATTGCGATCTGGTTTATGCTCGCCGCGGTCATGTCGGTGCTCGGCGGGGTCGGGGCTTTTGGCATTCATCTCTGGCGGCACGCGAACACGCCGTTGGCGCCTCATCAGCAGCTGGCCGAAGAAGATCTGAAGCCCTATGAGTAGTCTGGCGCTGATCAATCAGCTCCTCGGGCAGCCGCCGAACGCTTCCGAGCACGGCTTCCAGATCGATCATATTCTCGAGTTCAGCCACTGGTTCATGGCAACTCTCTTTGTCGGATGGTTCGCGTATTTCGTCTATGTGCTGATCCGATTCAGGAAAAGCCGGCACCCCGTTGCAAATCATGAAGGCGTGAAAAATGGCATCTCCACCCACCTTGAATTCGCGGTCGTGCTGATCGAGGCCGTTTTGCTGGTCGGCTTCGCTATTCCGCTTTGGGCAAAACGGGTAAATGAATTTCCCGAAACCAAAGACGCGGTCCTGGTGCACGCCGTCGGGCAGCAATTTAACTGGAACTTTCACATGCCCGGCCCGGACGGGCAGTTCGGCCGACGCGACATCAACCTCGTGAGCAATTCGAATCCGCTTGGACTCGATAACGCGGATCAAGCCGCGAAGGACGACCTTGTCGTGCTGGGCGAGTTGCACGTGCCTGTCGACCGGCCGGTCATTATCGAACTTTCGTCGAAAGATGTGATTCATAACTTCGCGCTCCCGCACATGCGCAGTGCGCAAGATGCGATCCCGGGCCAGATTATCCCGATGTGGTTTAAGCCGATTCGGACCGGCAGTTACGAAGTGATCTGCGGCCAGCTTTGCGGCTTGGGACATTATGGGATGAAAGGGATGCTCGTCGTCGATTCACCGGCCGATTATCAAGCCTGGTTGAAAGAGCGAACGGAGCTGTCCGGGACGCAAAGCGCACCGCCGCCGCTGCAGCGTCCGCCAGGAGAACCCGGGCCTGGTGCAACCCCGGGCTCGGTCGCGCCACCGGGCGCCCCGAAGACGGAGAATGCGACCGGCGCGCCCACACCGAATCCACTTCCTCCGCAAACCGCGCCTAACAACGGCAACCCCAACGGCGGATAACCGGAACGCCGGCTTGCTCCAAGCCGACTTTCACCCTATGCGCTTCCGCTCCGCAGTCCCAGGTCCGTGGCTCTCTCGCTTCGCGTGGTTCACCGTGGCGGCGACCTTGTTGCTGATTTGCAGTGGCGGCATGGTCACGAGCAAAGGCGTAGGTCTCGCGGTGCCGGACTGGCCGACGACGTTTGGCTACAACATGTTCTTGTTTCCGGTTTCGAAGTGGATTGGCGGCATTCTCTTCGAACATGTGCATCGCTTGATCGCGTCGACGGTTGGCCTCCTCACGATCATCCTGACATGGTCCCTCTGGCGCATGGAACGCCGTTCCTGGGTGCGAAATCTCGGGTTCGCCGCTCTCGCCGCCGTGGTCGTTCAGGGAGTTCTTGGCGGTCTGCGCGTCACGTTGTTGAAAGACCAGATCGGAATCTTTCACGCCTGCGTTGCGCAGGCTTTTCTCGGAATGCTGGTCTTGATCGCCTTGGCGACGACCCAGGCATGGAGACGTCTCCCTTCTCTCAGCGGCGGATCGCGTCTTGCCGCTCTCGCGATTCTCGCGACGGCATTGATCTACGGACAGCTCGCGCTCGGTGCGACCATGCGCCATCAACATCGTGACCTCGCGATCCTCGATTTCCCAACTGCTTACGGAAACTGGATTCCGGACACAAGCGCGGCCGCGTTGGCCGGGATCAATGCCTCACGCGACGCGCGTGCGCTTTCCGATGTAACGGCGTTCCACATCTGGTTGCAAATGGCGCACCGGTTCGTAGCGGTGATGATCAGCGCGGCGGTGATATTGTTTTGGATTCGCGTGCGGAGCGACGGCGCCGCCCCGACGGCGTTGCGGCATCTTTCTACCGCCTGGCTGTTCCTGTTACTTGGCCAGGTTATCCTGGGCGCCTGGACGATATGGAGCAACAAAGCGGCTGATATTGCGACCGCTCACGTGGCCGTTGGCGCGATTATGTTATCTGTCGGTGTCAGCGCCTCGGCAATCTGCCGGCGCAGTGGGTCCCCGGCTGATGAAAAAATCCAGGAGGCAACGCCCATCTCTCGAGTGACAGCGGCAGCAGCATGAAAGCCGCGACGCTCGAACCTGTCGCTCTGACGGAAGCGGCTGTTAGCGCCCCAGGATTTGCCCGGAATCGCCCGGTTGCTGATTTCGCCGAGCTGATCAAAGCGCGGTTGACCCTGCTCGTACTCCTCACGCCGGCCGCCGGATTTTACCTCGGCGTCGTCGGCCCACTGGATTTTGCCGCTTTGTTTCACGCCATCTTTGGCACGGCCATGGCGGCAGCCGGCGCCGCGGCGCTGAATCAATGGTGGGAGCGTCGCCTGGATGCGTTAATGGATCGGACAAAGTCAAGACCGGTGGCTGCTGGACGCATGCGACCGCGCAATGCCTTCCTCACAGGCGTCATGTTGGGTCTCGCCGGCGTGATCTATCTTGGCTTCGCGTGCAATTTGCTGAGCGCCTCGCTCGCGGCGGTCACGATCGGCATTTACATTTTTGCTTATACCCCGCTGAAACGGATCAGCACGGCGAACACATTGATCGGCGCTATCGCCGGGGCCCTGCCGCCAATGATCGGCTGGGCGGCCGCCAGCGGCAGTTTGGCGCCCGGGGCCTGGAGCCTGTTCGCAATTCTTTTTCTTTGGCAAATGCCGCACTTCTTCGCGATCGCCTGGATCTACCGTGCCGATTATTCGCGTGCTGGTTTTCAGATGGTATCGACCGACGATGCGACCGGCGAGCGCAGCGGAAGTCAAAGCGTCCTGTTTTGTATCCTGCTGCTGATCGTCGGCGGAATCCCGACATTCATCGGCATGACGACTTTCAATTATCTTGTCATCGAGCTCGTTCTCGGCGGGATTTTTGTTGCGGTTGCGATGCGATTTCTTCGAATGCGCACCCAGCGTGATGCGCGTCTCTTGTTCTTCACCTCAATTATCTATCTACCAGCGCTCCTCATCGCGATGGTCCTGGCAAAAACATGAATGGCACTGCAACGGCGGTTCGACCTACGACAACGAACCCCGGCTCCGTCTGGAGGATTGCATTACTCGGCATCCCGCTCATCGTGGCAACGGTGTTATTTTTCGTCTGGCGCGGCCAGACAGATCGGCTCGCGCATCGTCCGCTGGCCTCGTACGACACCGTGCCGCAATTCCGGCTCACGAATCAGAATAGGGAGCCGTTTGGATCGGCGGAGTTGAGGGGCAAAATATGGATCGCGGATTTCATCTATAGCACTTGTCCGGGGCCATGCCCGATGATCAGCAGCCGGATGAGCGAGCTGCAGAGGCCGTTGGAGAAGAGCGATGTGCATCTTGTCTCCGTGTCCGTCGATCCGGAGAAAGACACGCCTGCGGTATTGCGTGCGTATGCGGAGAAGCTGCATGCTCAGCCGGGCCGCTGGGATTTTTTAACAGGACCGAAATCCGCGATCTATGAACTGTCGCAGAACGGGTTTAAACTTGGAGTTTCCGACGGCGCAGGAGAGCAAGGGATACCAGTGCACAGCACACGGATGGTGCTGGTAGATCGTCGCGGCACGATTCGCGGCTACTACGATGCGGTGGAGGCCGATGCGATTACCAAATTGCTGGCCGACACGAGCCACCTCCTGCGCGACCAGCCGCGGTAAGCGTGACTCGTTAGGCTAGCGGTTGTCCTCGAACCAACTGACGATTTTGTAGTTGTTGATGGTCCCGCCCTTCGAGAGCGCTTCATCGTAATGCAGGTTGGTGACACCGGTCATCGTCATCGTCTTCCCGACGACGGATCCGAAGACATGCCCGTTTGTCCCACCGCCATTGACCGAGACAGCGGCTCCGGGGGCATAGACGGAGGCCGTGATTTGTCCGTTGCCGCCAAGGCTAACAGTTTGCGTGATCCCGGTCGGCGGCTGGATCCCATAGAGTTGGAGGTCCGCAGGCTGATTATTTGTGTTCACCATTCCGTTGCCTGCGACCGCGACGTTGCCGGTGAAATAGATCGTGGCGCTCACGCCCGCGGCGAGGACAATCTGCGAGGTTCCCGCGACTGACATGCTACCGGTGACATAAATTTCAATGTAGGTCCGGCTCCCATCCGGCGCTCCAGCGAGCATCAGAGTTTGTCCGCCGCTGATCGAAATCTGGCTCAACATATAACGCGACGCCGTAGAGTCTTTCGTCGCGCTGGCGGTAAGAGTCGCGCTGCCCGTGACCGTTGACGGCGTGGGATTGATCGAAGGCCAGGAAGGCGCGCTGATCGGGATCGGCTCCTGGTAAAAATCGGTGCGCTGAATGCCTTTAACGTTAGCACCGTCAATCACGGTGCCGGCATTGGTGGAAGCGCTGCCCCAGATGGTCGCGCCCCCGGCGTCGATCACGGCTCCGTCGGTTGCGATGTTTCCGTTTTTTTGGAACTTCGCAAGATCGTAGAGGCCATTGGTCGATTTTAGCGGATCAGTGGAATCGTAGCTGTCGATCCTGATGTTCTGGTTGTTTAGATCCAGCATGCCAACGGACATGATGGCTTGATCAAAGGCCGATACAGGCCGCACGATCGCCTCGACCCTGCGGCAGACCTGAGGCGCAGCAAGCGAAGTGGCCGAGAGAAGCCCATTCGTGAAACGCTCCCAGTGCAAGCTCAATCGTCGTAAACTTGTATCTTGTTTGTTATCAGTTACGCGCGCGGGGCCCGTGAGCGGCATAGTACCGGTGGCGCGGATGCGATAATACTGCCAGGAACTCCCGGGTTCGACCAGCTGCTGCGGCGCGTCTACGTTCACGTTGATCGTCATTTCCGTTCCAGCCAAACCTGCGTTTGGAATCGTCGTCTTGCCGTATCGCGTTCCAGGCGTCGCGGAGGGCGCAGGAGAGGGAGCGGGTGTCGGAGTGGTCCAGCCGTCCCATGCGCCGTTTGGTTGCGGGTAAATCGACTTGCGCAGCTCGACAATGGCGAGGTCAACGCCCGATTCGGCGGCGACGAGAGTCTCCTGCCAGGTCGCAGTCTGCAGCGCGTTTTGATATTTCAGCGTGACGACGCGCATCACCTGCGCTCCAACGAGAGACAGAATCGCAATAATCAGAACGGTCCAGGCAAGGACGCTGCCGCCGGTCCGCGGGGAGGATATTCTCATCAATAGACTCCGCTTAAGGTATCTGTGCGGGTGTTACGCAGCAGGGTGGTGTTGTAAAATGTCGTCGCCGCCGTGGCAGCTGCCGAAGCGCCACTCGAGTTGAATTTTGGCTGAAAAGTAATGCTTGTGTTCACTACCTTTCCCACATCGGTCACGTTGAAAATGAAGCCCTGGACGTTATCGGCCAGCACGACTGGAGGCTTGTTGCCTTGCTGACGATAAATGCAACCTGCCAGGAGGTAATAGTGAACCTTCACGCTGAGCGGTGTGCCATTCCCCCAGGCCCCCCCTGTCTTTGGGCCGTAAAGTGCGTATACCGGCGGCGCCGGCTGCGCTGGCGGAGTAGGCGCTGGCGTCCGTTCGACGTAATATTCTCCATTGTTGCCAAGAGTGGGGGCCGGCGACCCCGAACCCGTCTGAATCGTTTTGCCCGTCATGTCCGTCGCGGTGTAGAAGGTACCCCCGGCGCCGTCTAGAGCAGGCAGGAGGGGAATCTTGTCGTCCGTCGGATCGTAGTAGGTTGGAATGTAAATCGAAGTGTCATTCTGCGCCGCTTGCACAGCGACCGCGCGGCGAAGATCCATGGCCAGCGAATCCGAAATACGCATTTGATCCGCGTGATTAACCGTGAAAGCGGTCGTCGCGCTATAACTCCGCTCGAGGGACGTGAATCCCATCATGAGGCCGGCGCTGACGATTGAAAAAATCGCGATCGAGACGGAGAACTCCGCCAATGTGAATCCGTCTTCACCAGACGCAATTTGCCTCGTTGACTGCCCGAGCTTCACCATTTGGCCACGCCTCCCTTGGCGAGGATGGCCACCGTCTGCCGCGAGATCGGACGGTCGTTAGGCGACCCGGTGTAATTTACCGTCCAAATGATTTTGAGCGCGTTTTCCGCGGGCAATAGATTGTTATCGTTGACGATGGTGGCGGGAGAGCCGTAGGTCCGCGTCAACTGCGTATTGCCGGGGGTCGCGCTCCCGTAGGGGATAAGCGTGAGCGACTCGTTTTCCGCTTTGAGCATGCTGCTTCCGGGCGCGTCCGTGTTTAGCATGTAGGTTTTCAGCCAATTGGCGTCCGTGATTTGCTGCCAATTGGCAATGCGGAGCGATTCCACCCGTTGCTGTAATATCTGGCTGGCACAAGCTGCCTCGTGCGCGATTTTGAGTGTCTGCGTCGACGCACTGTTCATCGAGAAGAGCGAGGCGAGAAATATCGCTGACACTCCCGCTGCAATAGTCGTTTCGATGATGGAGAAACCGCTCTCACGGGTTCGGTGACGAAGGATCATGGGGCGACGAACCTTCACGGAAGCAAATGACACGCCACGTTCCTATAATTACCATAACAGGCTTGCCGCCCTCGGAGCGCTTCCCTCGCGGTGAGCCGCTTGCGCCAGGGTTGCAGCCGCAATGACTGGTGACGCCGAGCGCCTTACGAGGAAAGAGCAGGGCCTTCTTCGGAGACGAT
>JBDTYN010000043.1:0-6867 GCA_040005675.1 Chthoniobacterales bacterium | reverse complement strand
ATGTGCTGATGGAGGAGCGCGCGGAAATCCATCCGGTAAAGCTGATCGCCACTCAGGATGATGTAGTAATCGTAGGGCTGCTCGAGGAAGTAACGCATGTTTTGGCGCACCGCGTCGGCCGTCCCCTGATACCACTGCGAACCCTCGGGAGTTTGCTGCGCCGCGAGGATGTCCACAAAGCTGCGCGAGAAGTGGTCGAACTTGTAGCTCGCCTGGATGTGGCGATGAAGCGACATGCTGTTGAACTGCGTCAATACATAGATCGAGCGCAATCCGGAGTTCAGGCAGTTGCTGATCGGGATGTCGACCAGCCGGTATTTTCCGCCCAGTGGCACGGCAGGTTTCGAGCGATCCTTCGTGAGCGGGAACAAGCGCGTGCCGGCACCGCCGCCCATGATAACCGAAAGTGTGCGCTGTGTTGTCCCAGGCGGGAGAGCTGGGATGGTTTTTGTGCGGGCGCGCTCGACCGGCCCGGGCCCACCCCGCTGCTCAACTTCCTCTGGCACAGCCTCAATAACTCAGCGTGGACGACTTCGAGCAACCTTTTTGCAGCGCCACTTCCCTTGCGCCCCGGATCGGTTGGTGTCACCCTCGAATTCTATATGTGTGGTATCGTCGGCTACGTTGGACGCTCGGAAGCCGCGCCCATTCTCTTGGATGGCTTGCGCCGTCTGGAATATCGTGGCTACGACTCCGCCGGCGTCGCGATCGTGAATGGCGACCGCGTCGAGACGCGCAAGTGCGCCGGCCGCATCGCCGAGCTCGCGAAGTTAATGACGGCAAAGCCACCCGTCGGGACCTACGGGATCAGTCACACCCGCTGGGCGACGCATGGTAAGGCGACCGACCAGAACGCACACCCGCATTTCGACGCGAGTGGAAAACTCGCGCTCGTGCACAACGGTGTAATCGAGAATTACCAGGCGATCAAAGATGAATTGATCCGCGAAGGCGACAAGACGTTTACTTCGGAAACGGATACGGAGGTTCTCGCGCATCTCGTGGGCAGGCTTTACGACGCCTCCGCGAATAATGGCAACGCGCCGGTCCCAAGTCCCAAGGCGCGCCTCGTGGCGGCACTCCGGACCGCGCTGCAACAGGTGATTGGCACCTACGGCATTGCGCTCGTGCATCGCGAAATTCCCGATTTCCTCGTCGGGGCGCGACGCGGCAGCCCACTCGTCCTCGGCGTTGGCAAAGAGGAAAATTTCCTCGCCAGCGATGTAAGCGCGATCGTCGCGTACACGCGGGACGCTGTTTATCTCAACGACTTTGACGTGGTTGCCGTTGAGCGGGACAAATTTGAGATCAGTTCGGTCGCTGGCGAGGGCGGAAATTACGAGCTGAGCAAAGTCGAATTCACGGATGAGGACATCAAAAAGGGTGCCTATCCGCATTACATGCTCAAGGAAATTTTTGAGCAGGCCGGATCGGTTCGAGATGCCATGCGCGGCCGGTTGAGCGTGGAAGAATGCACCGCGAAACTCGGGGGTTTGAACATGACCCCGGCGCAATTACGCGCGGTAGAGCGTGTTGTTCTGACAGGCTGCGGCACGGCTCTCCATGCCGGGATGATCGGCGAATATATCCTTGAGCAGCTTGCGGGAATTCCGACTGAGATCGAATACGCGAGCGAATTCCGGCACCGGAACACGCCCATGACGGGCGACACCGTCGTTTTCGCGATCAGCCAGAGCGGTGAGACTGCCGATACGCTCGGCGCGATGCGCGAAAGCCAGCGCAAAGGCTATCGCGCGCTCGGCATCTGTAACAACGTCGCGAGCACGATCGCACGCGAAAGCGACGGCGGCGTTTACATGCACGCTGGTCCTGAAATCGGCGTCGCAGCCACCAAGTCATTCACCTCCCAGGTAGTCATCCTCAACCTGATTGGTCTCCTGCTTGGCCGGATGCGCCATCTCTCCACTTCGGAAGGAACTCGAATCATGGAGGCACTTGAGGCCCTTCCTGCTCAGATTGAGGAAGTCCTGCAATTAAGCGATCAAATCAAGGCGGTTGCGAAGAAGTACGCCTCCGTCAGCGGCATGTTATTTTTTGGTAGGCAATTCAATTTTCCCGTTGCTCTGGAGGGGGCTTTGAAGATGAAAGAGATTACCTATCTCTTTGCCGAAGGCCATCCAAGCGCCGAGCTTAAACATGGGATTATTGCGCTGGTTCGTCCGGATCTGCCTTCGATTTTCGTCGCGCCGGATGACGCCGTTCTCTCAAAAAATCTGAATAACATCGAGCAGGTCAGAGCACGCAAAGGTCCGGTGATCGCAATCACGAGCGGAACCGGAACCGAACGCCTCGCCAAGGTGGCTGACGAGATTATTACCATCCCCGCTGCGCCGGAATTTGTGACTCCGATCCTCTCCGTGATTCCTCTTCAACTACTTGCCTATCATCTTGCGGTGGAGCTTGGGCGTGACGTCGACAAACCGCGAAATCTCGCGAAAAGCGTGACGGTTGAGTGATCCGCGGACTCAACGACTCGCAACCAATGGCCCTTCGTTATCTGCCTGGCAGGCCACCGCTTAGGGAGTAGCCGATACACCCGGGCAAATAATGTAGGGCGCATGCGAAGCCCGCGCATCAGGGACCAGCCCAGCGACGCCTGCGGATAAACCATTTCTGCGCAATTGTTTAGCCAAGCACCCTGGCAGAGCGGCCGAGGCGATACAGGGGGATATTATAGTAAAAATATTGCCTTTAATGGATATGGAATTTATAGAAAACGAGGCTCGCTGAATCGCGAGTCCTTTGATACACTCTGCCCATAAATCACCGACGCGCGTGCAACCGACTGAAGAATACCTAGTCCGAATCCTGCAGGATGCGGGTCTCGTGACCCATACGCAGGTGGCATCCGCCAAGTCGCGGCTCAATGGGTCCCGCGACATCGTCGATGTCCTGGTGCGTGATGGCGTCGTCTCCGACAACGATATTTCCCGCACGCTTGCGGCGCAAGCGCACATGGAGTGGGTCGACCTCTCCACGATGTTGATTCCGCCTGACATAATTCAACAGATTCGTGCGGAAGATGCGCATCGTTTTAAAGTCGTCCCAGTCGGATTTGGCGAAAGCGGCTTGATCGTGGCCGTAAGTGATCCGCTCGATATCGATTCGATCGACAGCCTTAGTTTTTTGCTTCAGCGCGAAATTGAACTCGTCTGCACGAACCCATCAAAAATTCGCGAAGCGATCATCAAATATTACGGTACGGCCGATGAGGCATCTGACGTCCTGCAGCGGCGGCTTGGACGCGATGTCGACCTCGGGCTGGAGATCACCGAAGGAGGCGATCTGGGCGATGAGAACTCGGTCGACGCGCCCATCATTCGTATGGTCTCGATGCTCCTGATCGAGGCGCATCGGCTCGGTTCCAGCGACATCCACCTTGAGCCCCTCGACAAAACATTCCGTGTCCGGTTTCGAATCGACGGTGTCTTGCAAGAGATGCAGTCGCCGCCGAAGCGGCTGCAATCGGCAATCGTCAGCCGTCTGAAAATCATGACCGGCTCGATGAGCATCGCAGAGAAGCGCCTCCCGCAGGATGGCCGCATCCAGATCAAAATTGGCCGCAAGCCGCTCGACCTCCGCGTCTCGACCATTCCGACAAATCACGGCGAAAGCGTGGTGATGCGCCTGTTGGATAAGTCAAGCCTGATGCTCGGCCTGCCGGAACTCGGATTCCTGAGCGACGATCAGGAGACGTTCGAGCGTTTGCTCCGTCTGCCCGACGGAATTCTGCTCGTGACCGGTCCGACCGGCTCGGGCAAAACGAGCACGCTTTACGCCTGCCTGAACTACATCAACAAGCCCGATCGCAAGATCATCACGGTGGAAGAACCGATCGAGTATCAGATGAACGGGATCAATCAGGTGCAGGTAAACCCGGAAATCGGGATGACATTTCCGGCCGCGCTGCGCTCGATCCTGCGCCAGGCACCAAATATTATCATGATTGGCGAGATTCGCGATCTGGAGACGGCCTCGATCGCAATAAACGCAAGTCTCACCGGCCACCTGGTGTTCAGCACCTTGCACACGAATGATGCGCCCTCCGCAGTCGCGCGTCTTGTCGACATCGGCGTGCAGCCATTTCTCGTTGCTTCCTCGGTCCGAGGAATCATGGCGCAACGTCTCGTGCGGCGCCTGTGCGCGAACTGCAAACAACCGGGTGAGCTAAGCGAGACGGAACTACGCGCGTTATGCCTTGACGTGGCGCAGCTTGGAGAAGCGAAGGTGATGAAACCGGTCGGTTGCGATCAATGCCGCAACACCGGTTACAAGGGACGAACAGGGATCTTCGAAATTTTCGTGATCGACGACGAGGTGCGCCACATGATGAACAACCGCGGCTCGACGTTGAACCTGCGCCACCGCGCTCGGGAGCTCGGGATGAGAACGTTGCGGCAGGATGGCGTACGCAAAGTTCTCGTTGGCCTGACTTCCGCGGAGGAAGTGATCTCCATTACCCTTGGGGATGTAAGCTAACGCACCCTGCGAACGCATGAACAATCGCCAGGTCGCTGACCTCTTCGTCCAGCAACAGGTGCTCCAGCCAGCACAGGCGGACGACGTCGTGGAAGAAGCAAATCTGAACGGGAAAACCCTCGCGCAGACGATGGCCGACAACGGCTTTCTTGATCTGCCCCGCTTCTACCAGGTAGTCGCGGACGGTCTCGGATCAGAATTCTTCGACTTGGGCGAAGCTGAAGTTGCGCCCCAAATTCTTCGCCTCATTCCCGGTGGTCTGGCGCGGCTGCACCGTGCCCTTCCCGTCGCGCTCGGAGACGACGGACTTATGGTCGCGTTGGTCGATCCCTTCGATCTGCGCGCAGCGGAAGATTTGCGCTTCGCGCTCGGCCGCGACATTTCCGTCGTCGTTGCGCCGGTCGATGAGGTCGAGGAACGGATCAAACGTTACTACGGCGCGGAGACCTCCACGATGGAGGAAATCCTGCAGCAACTCGGGGAGACCGGCGAGCTTCTGAGTTTACGGGAGGGCAGCGACCCGCTCGACATCGAAGCCGAAGCGAACGCAACGCCCATTATTCGCTTTGTCGATTTGATCATGTTCCAGGCGATCCAGGACCGCGCCAGCGACATTCACTTCGAGCCGTTTGAAAACGAATTTAAAATTCGCTACCGCGTCGATGGCGCGCTCTACGAAATGTCGCCTCCGCCTCGCCATCTGGCCCTGCCGGTGATCTCGCGGGTGAAAGTGATGGCAAACATGAACATCGCCGAACGCCGGCTTCCGCAGGACGGCCGCATTCAGAAGAACATCGCCGGCCGCACGATCGACATGCGAGTTTCGACCCTGCCCACGCAATTCGGCGAGAGCGTTGTGCTCCGCGTGCTCGATCGCTCCACCGTCAATCTCGATCTCGAAGCGCTCGGCATGCCCGATTACATTCGCGATTACGTCATTGAAGTCATCAACCGCCCCAACGGCATCTTCATCGTGACCGGTCCCACCGGCTCCGGTAAAACCACTACGCTCTACTCCTGTCTGCGTCGGATAAACACGTTGGACGCGAAGCTGCTGACGGCTGAAGAGCCGGTTGAGTACGACCTCGAGGGCATTGTGCAGGTGCCGGTCAATGAAGCGATTGGTCTTTCGTTTGCGCGAATACTCCGCTCGTTCCTGCGGCAGGACCCGGACCGAATTATGGTCGGCGAAACGCGGGACCTGGAGACGGCTCAGATTTCCGTGCAAGCCTCGCTGACCGGCCATCTTGTTTTCACCACTTTGCACACCAACGACGCGCCCAGCGCAGTCACGCGCTTAATCGACATGGGAGTCGAACCTTTTCTCATTTCTTCGACCCTGGAAGCGGTGCTTGGCCAGCGCCTGCTCCGGAGCATCTGTCCCCATTGCCGCTCGGCCTATCAACCTAACGAGTCTCTCCTCAATCAGCTCGGCCTTGCGCGCCGTGAAATTGGGGACCGGCAATTCTACTTTGGCACAGGCTGCGAAGTCTGTAATCACACCGGTTACAAGGGGCGCAAAGGCATCTATGAGCTGATGAAGGTTACGGATCCGCTCCGCGAGTTGATCAACCAGCGCGCCCCCTCGATGGTGCTAAAAGAAAAAGCGGTCGAGCTGGGCATGGTCACGATGCGGCAGGATGGATTGCGCAGCATCTTCGCCGGCGATACCACGATCGAGGAAGTCTTGAAATACACGTAGTCAGTCTTTGGACGTTGTTTTATTCTCGGAGTTCCCCAGAAAACTTTCGGCAATGGCGCGATTTACCTATGTAGCTCTGGATTCGCGCGGTCAGGAATCGACTGGCCGTGTGGATGCCGGATCGACCAATGAAGCGATCGGGCAGCTTCGCCAGGCCGGTTACTTTCCAACGACTGTCCACGAGGAGGGCAAGGGCGCCGTTCCCGCGGCGGTCAAGGTAGCGCGCCGCGCTTCAAAGAGCGCGGCACCGGTGAAAGCCGGTGAACGCAAAGGGATTGTTCTTTTTGAACGCAAGACGGTCAAGCCGAAGACGCTCATGGTCTACACGCGCCAGCTCGCCACGCTGATTGATGCCGGATTGCCGCTCTTGCGCGGGCTCAACGTGCTCGCAAAACAGGAACGCGACGAGGTGCTGCGCAAGACGATTGTCGGTCTGGCGGATTCAATTCAGGGAGGCAGCACCTTCTCCGAAGGGCTCGCCCAGAGTCCCGCTATTTTTAACGATCTCTACGTCAACATGGTGAAGGCCGGCGAAGTCGGCGGCGTGCTAGAACTCGTGCTCAACCGTCTCGCCGAATTTCAGGAAAAGGCGCAGAAGATTAAGAACAAGGTCGTCGCCGCGATGGTTTATCCGATCATCGTGATGGTTTTGGCGATGGCAATCA
>JBDTYN010000042.1:0-6540 GCA_040005675.1 Chthoniobacterales bacterium | reverse complement strand
ACGATATAACCTCCCCTTCGTGAAGCAAAAGCTTTCCCGCCGATGAGCGGTGGCGGCGAGATCAAGCCCGGAAAGACGAACCGCGCGGCCATACGGCAGCCGCACGCAGTCAATTCGCTCAATCGCACTTCGCGGCTCCTAAGCGATTGTCGGGCCGGCGCGTTCAAACTCGGCCTCTGTTTGTCTTTTCAACGGCTCGACGGGCAGCCGGTCGAAGCGAACGACGCACGAGTCGGCGCGCTCATCACCGACTGAGCCGCGGGGCCCGTATGATGACTGCCTGGCCGCGTCAGCCGTTCCTCGGTCTGGCTCTGGCCGCCAGCGCAGGCATTGTCGTGGCAGACGGCTGGCCAAATCACTCGATCAACATTCTGCTGTGCGTTGGGTTGGCCGTGCTCGGGGTCTTCCTTACGCATGGATCTCTGGCGACCTATACTCTAGTCGCGACCGCTTTCTTCTACATCCATAGCCTCGTTACGACTGATTCCGCCGCCTTGAGACTTGCACAGGAACTCGGCAGCAAAACCTCGGTCGTGGTCGCCGAAGGCACCGTTATGAGCGAGCCGAAGCTCGCGCCCAATGGCTTCTCTTCATTTCTCTTCCGCTTGCACGCACTCGAGATCGATGGGACGCGACGGCAAAGTGACGCAACACTTTTTGCCCGCTCAAAAGCCAAAGCGGAGTTCGGCGATGAGCTGAGACTCTTCGGTGTTCTCCAGGGGGTCTCGCCACCACGTAATCCGGGTGAGTTCGACATGCGCTCGTATCTGGCGCGCAAGGATGTGCGGAACGAGCTCGTGGTTCGATACGCGGAGAATGTGCATCTGCTCCGGCACACAGACGGCAACCTCCTCCTAGAGAGCGCGCAGAAGTCGCGCCACTGGATGCAGACGGTGTTGCGCCGCGGGCTCGAAGATTCGCCCGAGGTGACAGCATCAATTAACGGGATGGTCCTCGGCTTGCGACACCAAACGCCCGAAGACGTGGAAGAACCATTCCAGCAGACGGGTACGTTGCATCTCTTCGCCGTCGCCGGCTTGCACGTCGGCATCGTGGCGCAGCTGCTTTGGACTGTCGCAATGATTGCGCGGGTCCCGCGCAAATGGGCAACGGCGCTGATCATCCCGGCGCTAATGTTTTACGCCGCGGTCACTGGTTTGCACACCTCGAGCGTGCGGGCCGCACTCATGGCTTCGTTGCTGCTCGGCGGTTTTTTTGTCGCGCGGCGCGTCTTTGCGCTGAACAGCCTCGCGGCGGCTGCGATGTTACTTTTATCCAGGGACACGAACGAGCTTTTCGCCGTGGGCTTTCAACTTTCCTTTGCGGTGGTCGGAACAATCATCCTCTTGTCCGGTCCACTGTTTCGCTTCGTCAGGCCGTACTTTGCCAGCGATCCTTTCTTGCCGCGGAGCTTGTTCAGTCGCTCCCGGCGCTCGATCGAAGAGCTGTCTTTATGGGTTGCTCGTGCCGGATCGGTCTCTTGCGCGGCGTGGCTCGGATCCCTGCCGCTAATGCTCCGCTACTACCACCTCGTAACGCCGATCTCACTCCTGGCGAATCTCGTCGTCATTCCAATCGCCTACTGTGTTCTTGCAGGTGGACTGATATCGCTTCTGGCGGCACCCGTTTCCGCATGGATATCCGTTGTCTTCAATAATGCGAATTGGAGCGCGGCGCGGCTCATCATTGCAATCGTCCATGCATTTGCACGGCTACCGGCCGGTCATTTTTATTTCGAACAGCCGCATTGGCCGCGGGGCGCGCGCGCCGAGATCATGGTGCTCGACGCCGGAGCCGGAGCAGCTGTTCACGTTCGCGATGGGCGACATGACTGGATGTTCGATGCCGGCGGGAAACACGATTACGAGCGGTTTGTCCGCGAATACCTGCGCAGCAGAGGGGTCAATCGCCTCGACGGTCTACTCCTGACCCACGGCGACGCGGCGCACATCGGCGGAGCCAGTTCGCTGCTGCACAACTTTGCTCCGCGTCTGATCGCTGATTTTGCTGGCGACGACCGGTCCCGCGCTCACGCCGCTATTTCTGCTGAAATCGTCCGCGCGCACATTGCGCCACGATTCCTCGCGGGGGGCGACGAACTGGCGCTCTCCCCTCGCCTGACCGCGCGTGTCCTGTTTCCGCAGCGCGACTTCCACGGACAAACAGCGGACGATCAAGCGCTCGTCCTGCAACTGTTGATTGACGGAAAACCGCGCGCCCTACTCCTCTCTGACAGCGGGGAAGAGACCGAGCGAATGCTGCTCTCGAGCGGTCTCGACCTGCGCAGTGACGTGCTCATCAAAGGTCAGCATCACAGTGCCCCTTCAGCGTCGTCGGAATTTCTCGCGGCGGTCCAACCACAGGTCATCGTCGCCACGTCACGCGACTTCCCGCAAAAAGAACGGATTGCTGACGATTGGACCGAGATGGTCCGCGCGCGCCGCATCACCTTACTGCGGCAGGACAAGACCGGCGCAGTGAAATTGGTGTTTTTTCGCGACCACTGGGAAGCAAAAGCTTTCCTTCAACAGGGCACTTTGCGCAGCACCAGCCAGTGAATTGCTGAGCCGGCGTGGTGAAATTTTTTCTCGAAGGTTGTCTCGGGTATTTGCGTGGCGAAAGGCGCGTCGTCAGGCTCAAATTGAGGAAACGCGGTGCAGAGCCGCATGATTTGCGCAAAATAGTCGGGGTCGTCCGTAGCAACGCGCAAGACTCCTTGCGAAATTAGCGCGCGATACGCCATCGCTAGGAAATCTTCTGTCACCAATCTGCGGCGGTGATGGCGCCTTTTCGGCCACGGATCGGGAAACAGCAAATGAATCACACTCACCGAATCGTGCCCGAGAAAATCACGAAGCGCGCACGCATTTTCCGCGCGGAGCAGGCGCACGTTTGTCAGGTTTTTTTCTATCGCGCGGCGGCAGGCGCCGTGTAACCGGCCGAGCATCCGCTCGATCCCGAGAAAGTTTCGCTCCGGATGCTGCTCAGCCAGCGCAGCGAGGAACACGCCGTCACCGCATCCCAGATCAACTTCGAGCGGCGCCGCGCGTCCAAACAATTTTTCGAGATCGAGCGGCGCAGACTCGGGCGACGTGATGAGCTCCCTCACTGGCAAATAGAGTGGGGCGAGGGGATGGCCGCAAGTTGTCGATTGGGGTGCGGTGGAAGGAAACGCGAGTCGCGCGCCGGCTCGATCACCCAGATAGCGCGTCACCATCGGATCTTACCATAAGCCTCCCAGATCTTGGTTGTTGAAATAAATATGGGTGCGGGGTGTCTAACCCTGACATGCGCAAGATCCCTATGTTCTTTAAATCGTTAGCCGCGGCTCTTGTTCTCGCAAATCCAGCAGTTCATAACGTCAACGCTGCGCCGGCAGCCACTGCGAGTGCTGTCTTTGCCGGCGGCTGTTTTTGGTGCATGCAGCCCGCGTTCGATCACGCCACGGGGGTTGTGAAAACGGTGGTAGGTTACACCGGCGGATCTGCCGAGGACGCCACCTACAGCAAAGTTTCAGGGCACACCACACAGCATCGCGAAGCGATCGAAATCACCTACGATCCGACCCGGATCTCGTACGATCAGCTGCTCGATATCTTCTGGCGACAGATCAATCCCACACAGGCTGACGGTCAGTTCGCCGACATTGGTTTGAGCTATCAGGCTGCGATTTATTTCGGGAACGAAGACGAGAAGAAGCTCGCGGAAGCATCAAAGCAGCGGCTCGCGCAGTCGGGCAAATTTCAGAAGCCAGTCGTGACGGAGATATTACCCGCGCTGAAGTTTTATCCGGCCGAAGATTACCACCAGAAATATTACCTGAAGAATCCGGCGGAATATGAGGCTTACCACGTCGGCTCCGGCCGTGTAGCATTCCTCGAGAAAATCTGGGGCAAACAGCCGTAGGAGGGGCTGAACGTTTCGATCCTGGCCGCACCGCGAGGTGAGGTCTTTCGCTCTGCTCTGGGTTACGCGGGTTGTTGAGGCGTTCCGCAATCGCGTTGCCGTGGATGAGGTTCAGGTGCGACGTAGCACGAATCCGCGCTCGGTCCGCAGTTGTTGGGGGGAACAGGCTAGACGTCGCGGACGGACGCGCTCCGTCGCGTGCTCGCTTTATTCAAAACGCGGCCACAACGGAGGTTGTCTGTCTCCGCATGCCGCGCATTTTCCGACGCCGCCGGAACGGATCGCTTCTCCGTTGAAAAAACGTGACGTTCCTTCTTAAGCAATCGAGCCGTGAGGGTGCCTGGTCAGAACGTGCGAAGCTCAGCTTTTGCCGGCTCGACGTATTCCGCGTTGCTCACAGCGAGCTGTTCGTTCAGAACTTTTGAAAGGCCGTCGGCGAGGACGATCGCAATTGCCTTCGGATCGCGCGTGTAAACCGGGATTGGAAATGCGCCGCCATTTCGATCGTAGCTGTAAATTCTGCCGTCGGTCTCCCAGACGCAATAAGCATGGCCCGAAGGATGATTCGCGTAACGCACCAGCAGCACTTTCGCCCAGAAATTGTGCTCTAGGCCGTGCTGCGTCTTCATGGCAGCCAAATAATTGCAGGCCGAAACGACACAACCGTTGAGCACAATGAGGTCGTCATCCGTCGGCGTCATCAGGACCACCGGTTGGCAGGAACCCAACATGAAACAGGCGGTAAGCGCAGCAGCAAAAGAGGGGAAAATTTTGCGAAACATATTTCCGGTGGTTTGCGCTTTAGGTTTTGGCAAATCCGTTTCGGATGTAATAGCGCGCGCTGTGACCGGTGAAGCTGAATTCTGTTGAGAGCGATAATCGAGAGCAAGCTCCGATGTAGTGTTCACTGTTTCTATAATTTTCATAATTGCGTCGCAAAGTCCATTACAACTTTCATGCCAGAGGCTTTTTCTTTTTCGTTTCCCGGGGCTGGCGAACATGTAGGACTCTTCGTGTTTGCTGCCAGTCAGCGCCCAGGAGTTCCCTCTTTCCCTATGGCTCCGACGGCTCTGTCGCTTGGCAGCGAGCGGTTGCGGAGCCGCTGCGCGGCGTGCGAGAAAGCCAGCGCGAAAAGATGGGCGAAGCTCGCTTGAGCGGGAGCGAAGAACCTATGGGACTTCGTCGTCCAAGCCAAGATTGCATCTCCGCTGACAGTTTTGCTTACCAGCCGTGTGCTCAGCGCCGTCTGAACGCCTCGCATTTGTCACGCTCGCGGCTGCAGCGGTCGGGCTGCACTTCACCCCGCAATTCGCTCAAACAGCCAGTACGCGCCAGCCAGGGCGATCGTGACCGAAAATGTCGGAACGGCGATCTGGGTGAACTGACGGGCGGACCTTAACTTCAGCGTAATGGGCAAAATACAAGCCGCGACGGCAATTTGACCGGCTTCCACCCCAAGATTGAATGAAAAGAGTGGCAGGGCAACGCCCACTACGGTCGTGCCGATGCCCATCTCGCGCAACACCGACGCGAAGCCGAGTCCGTGAACGAGACCGAAAGCAAAAGTCAGCGCCTCACGCCAACGCAAGCTACTCTTCCTCCATATGTTCTCGATGCCGACGTAAACAATCGACGCAGCAATCATTGGCTCGACTACCCGGCTGGAGATGGCAACGACATTGAAGGTCGCCAGCGCGAGCGTGATGGAGTGCGCGATGGTGAAACAGGTGATGAGTCTTGCGGCGGCACCGAAACCAGAGCAGACAATCAGGATGCCAAAAAGAAAGAGCAGATGATCATAGCCCGTCAGAATGTGGCGCACGCCGAGCAGGAAGAATTCAGCGAAACCGGCGCGCGATTTACCTATTCCAGCCGACCCGATCTCGAAAGTGCTTTTGTTCTCTCGGGCGCTGAGCAGAAGATCGCCGAGGTTCGCACCGTTGACGGTCCTAACGCTGAGTAGTTGGCGATGGCCAAATGGCAATTGGTCGATGACACCGGACGAAATATTCAGGACGGCGGCGCCAGGTCGCGCCCATTTCACTTTGACGATCACGTTATTTGGCGGAGCCGTTTCAAACTCTGCTGATTCGATCGGGAGCAGAATATCGCCGCTGCGGATATGCAATAACTCAGCAGCGCTTCGAATCGGTTGAGCTTGGGAAAAATCCGACAACGTCTCCAAATCGCGCTCGTTGAAAGTTATGATCGCTTCGATCGTGGCATCGGACACTGTCACGTTGGCGGAACTGAGACCCGGGTCGTGCGCGCCAGCGGTGCCAATCGTGATCGCGCTTAGCAGGAGCGCGAGGAGAAGGGTTCGCTTAACCATGTGAAGCGAAAAACACCGCCAGCCGCGCAAAAGCGCAGTCTGGCGGTGTATCGAGATTAGGTAGACTTACTCTGGATGCTCGTGATTCCGTCCATTCTGCGGTGTCGCGGCATACGGAAAGACCTTGTTATAGCCGATGTCGTTGTGGTCGACCTTATCGATCCCCGGATCGGCTGGCGCGGTGGCTAGCGTTGGGGACGCCGGATTACGAAGATCGCTAAACAACGCGAGGACCGCGATGTCGAGGACGTCGTCGCCGAATCTGCGGCCATTCGGCCAGCCGCCAGGCAAGGTTCCGTTGT
>JBDTYN010000041.1:0-6607 GCA_040005675.1 Chthoniobacterales bacterium | reverse complement strand
TTCCGCTTCGGCGAAGTGCTTTTTCTCACGGACGATTCGAGCGGTGACTCGCTCGCCATCGATTGTGTACGGGACGAAAACAGCCTTGCCATTGTGGCGCCCGACGCCTTTGCCTCCGAAAGCAACGTCGTGGATCGTGAGGTCCGCCAGGCGCACGGAAGAATGTTCGGCGATACGGTATCTGTCGTCGAGAGCGCAGCGGTGCGCGTTGTCATCCTGAGGCTGGCGGAGCGCACCGAATGACCTTCACGCCCGCGCTGTCCATCACGCCGCGGGTCTCGGCATCAGAGGGGTCGAACGTGAGGTCCTTCGCCGTCTGCGCGGCTCAGGATGACAGAGAGGAGACAAGGGCGGGGCCGAGCCAAGGATGCGGCTTGTGCGCAACCGGGACTGACCGTTGCCTAGTAATCCCGCACGTAAGGGTATTTCGATTCGAAGCCAGGCTCGGGCGGGAACTCCTGATACCCGGCGTGGATGTAAGGAATGTCGCTCGGCAGGAGCGGGAAATATGTCCCACGCAGAGTGGGAAAGGGCGCGGTGATGATCTCGAAAATGCCCGCGTGAAAGCGCATGAAGCTTCGGCCCACGCCTCGCACGACCCCGTAGCCACCGGCGGCGGAGTTACCTTCCGTATCATTCACTTTCGCGATCGTCGTCGGCAATTCGGACCAGCCGAAAAGCATGTTCGACACTCCGCGCCCGAGCTTGCGCGTGGGCCCGTATTCGTTCGAGGGCGGATCCTGAATGTCCGCGAACGACGTACTCGCGAATCCGATTGCAAAGAGCGCGATGAGCAGGGTTTTCATAGGTGGCAGCGTCAGCTAACTAAAATGGACAAGCAGTTGCAATACCTCAATTTCGCGTCTTGGTCAGCGCTTGGTTCCTGGTCGCGATCAACGACGCCACAATGGTGATCGCGAGAATCACCGTAATCAGCCCGAGCGACATCCAATTAGGAAGATGAACCCAGTCCGCTGCAATCATTTTGAGGCCGACAAAGGCGAGTACGAGCGCGAGGCCGATCTTCAAATAGACAAAACGATCGACGAGGTTGGCGAGTAGAAAATACAACGAACGCAAACCCAGGATGGCGCAAATGTTCGACGTGTAGACGATGAATTGATCGGTCGTAATGGCGAAGACGGCCGGGATCGAATCGACTGCGAACACCAGGTCCATCACGTCGACCACGATCAGGACGAGCGCGAGTGGCGTAAAACACCAGCCGCCCTCCTTTCGCACGATGAATTTCGAGCCGTGATATTCTTTCGTGAGCGGGAGTGACTTGCGCGCCTGCCGGATGACAAAGTTCTTTTCGAGGTTGAGCGGCGAATCTCCCGTAAAAAGCATCCGCACCGCGGTCGCGAGAAGAAAGAGACCAAAGATGTAGAGGACGAAATGGAACCGTTCCACGAGTGCGATCCCGATCCAGATCATGAGTCCACGCATGACGAGCGCACCGATAATTCCCCAGACCAGAACGCGGTGCTGATGCTCCGCCGGGACTTTGAAATAGGAGAAGATGAGAACGAAAACGAAGATGTTATCGACGCTGAGCGAATACTCGATGACGTAGCCGGTGAAGAAATCGAGCGCCTGTTGCGGGCCTTTCAGATGCCAGACCAGGACGTTGAAGGCTAACGACAAAATCACCCAGATCATGCTCCAGGTGGCGGCCTCGCGGATGGTAACCGGCTCTGGCGTGCGCTTCTGCCACAACAGGTCGATTGCGAGCACGGTGAATACGCCAATGTGAAAGGCGACCCAGAACCAGATGCTCGTCGACACGGCGGGAATGGTTTCATGCGGCGCTGCCTGCCGCAAACGTTAATGGTTGTCGGTCGCGGTTTTCTCTCGCCAACTCGATCGATCTTCGTACTTTTGCCGTTCCGCATGGACGCCGAACTGGAGAAATTGGTCGAAGCAGGGAAGCTCACTGCGCGCGCCGGTGATCATTTGGATCAACTCAAACCGGGCACCTTCTGCCTGCATAAAAGCTGGGGCTTCGGTCGCGTCGCGGAGTGGAATTTGTTGCTCAATCAGATCGTGATCGATTTTCCCGGAAAAAAGGCGCACGCCATGCAATTGCAATACGCCGCCGATAATCTGACCGTCATTCCGCCGGAACATTTCCTGGCGCGAAAGGCGAGTGATCTGCCCTCGATTAAGGGTCTGCTAAAATCCGATCCGGGGGCGGTCGTGCGCAATATCCTGGAAAGCCTCGGCGGCGCGGCCACCCAGGCGCAGATCAGCCAAATGCTGGCCGACATCTTTCCGGAACCGGAATGGAAACGCTGGTGGGACGCGACAAAAAAACTGCTAAAAAAGGAAGGCTATTTCCTCATACCAACGAAGAAAAATGAGCCGGTGCAGCTGCGAGCCGAGAGAGTTTCCCGCGCCGATGAGCTGATCACGTTTTTCGATCAAGCGCGGCAACCGAAGGAGCAGGCAGATGCCCTCGATCAGATCATCAAATTTGAGAGTGAGTTCACCGATGCTCCGGCGCAGCTGCAGCCGATTGTCGACGCCATTGAACAGACGGCAGCGCGCAATCAACGGCTCAACCCCTCGCTTGTCTTCGAGCTGGTTATCGCCCGGGACGATCTGCTCGCTTGCTTCCCAAAACTTCAAAGCACAAATTTAGATCTCACATTTCACCGGCTGATTGCCGAGGAGGAATCGCGTCTGGGGGCGATCCTGCCGAAGCTCCCGTCCGCAAAAGAGCGCCGGGTTCTGCAAGCCCTGCCGGCCGCTCTCGGGCCTGACTGGACCAAGCGTGCCCTGCAGTTGATGCAAGGAAGTCATGCCCGTGCCGTCTCGCAGATTCCGCGTATCTTTGTCGAAAACGGGCAGCAAGCTGAGCTTCGCGCCGTCTTGGAGCGAAGCATCCAGGAACACTCTGCGACCAGCGAAGTCCTCGTTTGGCTTTGTAAGGAACGGCGCGGGGAATGGCGGAATCTGGTTAAGCCAGAATTGCTGGGCGCCATCCTCTCCGCCATTGAACGGGCGCAACACAACGAGAATAGTCGCGGCAACAGGCTGCGCGATCTGTTGCTCGACGATCGAGAACTGATCCCGGACATGTTCGCGGGCGCAGAGGCGAGCGTCGCGCGCGACGCCATGCGGCGGCTCATGCTCACCCCGGTCTTCGACGAGCTGACGAAACGCTCGTTGCTGGCGCGGATCATTAAACTTTATCCGGAGCTCGAATCTGTCATCACGGGGGAACAGAAGGAAGAAAAGCGCGATGCCCTTGTTGTCTCATGGAGCAGCCTGGAAAGGCGGAAAGCGGAATACGAGGAGCTGATCAACAAAAAGATCCCCGAAAACAGCAAGGAAATAGGCGTCGCGCGCTCTTACGGCGATCTGCGTGAGAATTTTGAATTCAAGGCCGCCAAAGAGATGCAGGCCGTTTTAATGCGGCGGAAATCCGAGCTGGAAGCCGCTTTGCAGCGCGCGCGCGGGACCAGTTTCGAAAGTCCCGATCTCACGCGCGTCTCGATTGGCACGATTGTCACCCTGCGCGAAACTGGCTCCGGCAAGGTCGAGCGTTATACGCTCCTCGGCGCGTGGGACAGCGAGCCTGAGCAAGGCATCATTTCCTATCAAACCGCGATCGGCCAGGCCCTGCTTGGGCATCGCCTGAGCGAGGTTGTTACTTTGCAGACGGATGAGGGATCGAGGCAGTTTGAGATCACCTTGATCGACGCTGCCCCGCTTGACGTGGTGCCCGCCGACGCGGTTGCGACGGAATCCGCGGCGGCCGCCGTTGCGGGGTAGGAGCGACGTTCTCGCCGGCGCGCCCGGAACATTCGCGTTGAGGCGTTTCATAGTCGCGTCCTGAACACTCGTAAGCTATTGCCGGCCTTTTCTCCTTCCGCTTACACAGCGTTGCGCAATGGCCTGCGGCGTCTGGACATTGCTCGATCACTTCGCGACACTCGGAGCTCCCATGAACGATCCGATTCTTATCGCCCAGTCTAGTGAGCCAATCTATCTCCTCCCGAAAATGGCGAACCGGCACGGATTGATCGCCGGTGCCACCGGTACGGGGAAGACGGTAACGTTGCAGACGATGGCGGAGGGTTTTAGCTCCCTCGGCGTGCCTGTGTTCGTAGCCGATGTGAAAGGCGATCTCGCCGGGTTGAGCCAGGCCGGCGGAGACAATCCGAACATTCAGGCACGGGTAAAAGAATTGCGAATCACCGACTGGCAGGCTGGTTCGTTTCCAGTGGTTTTCTGGGACGTGTTTGGCGAAAACGGCCATCCGGTGCGCGCCACAGTTTCCGAAATGGGTCCTCTCCTGCTGGGGCGTTTGCTCGACCTCAACAACACGCAGGAAGGCGTGCTCAACATGGTTTTCAAGATTGCGGATGAAACCGGCTTGCTCCTTCTTGATCTCAAAGATTTGCGCTCAATGCTGCAGTACGTCGCTGACAACGCCGACCAATTCAAAACGCAATATGGCAACATCTCCGCGGCCAGTGCCGGCGCCATTCAGAGGAACCTGCTCGCGCTGGAAAGCCAGGGAGCCGATAAATTTTTTGGCGAGCCCGCGCTCGACCTCGATGACCTGATCCAAACCGATTCGAGAGGCCGGGGCGTCATCAATATTCTGGCGGCGGAGAAGTTGATGCAGCAATCACCTAAGGTCTACGCGACATTTCTACTTTGGCTCCTCTCGGAGCTGTTCGAGCGGTTGCCTGAAATCGGCGACCCAGAAAAGCCGACGCTCGTTTTCTTCTTCGATGAAGCGCATTTGCTTTTTGCCGAGATCGAACCGGCGGTCGAACAAAAAATCGAGCAAATGGTCCGGCTTATCCGCTCCAAAGGTGTGGGCGTTTACTTTGTCACGCAAAACCCTCTCGATATCCCGGACGTGGTGCTTGGCCAGCTTGGCAACCGTGTCCAGCACGCCTTGCGCGCCTTCACGCCCCGAGATCAGAAGGCGGTTTCGGCGGCGGCCCAGACTTTTCGGCAAAATCCGAAGCTAAAGACGGAAACCGTTTTAACGCAGCTTGCCGTGGGCGAGGCGCTCGTCTCGATGCTGGACGCAAAGGGAACACCGGGAATCGTGGAGCGCGCGAAGATCGTTCCCCCGCGGAGCCGCGTCGGCGCAATCACTCCGACACAGCGGAAGCAAATTATCGATTCTTCAATCCTGGCAGGCCATTACGGAAAAACCATCGATCGCGATTCAGCGTATGAAAAGCTACAGGCCCGTGCAGAGCAAAAGGCTGAAGCGGTTGGTGCGCCTACCGGTGCTGCTGCAGGTCCGGGCGGGACCTCCATCTTCGGTCAAGTACTCGGGAAGGCCGAATCAGTCTTTCAGCCGACGATTGGACCTCGCGGCGGTCGCCATGATACGCTGGCGACGGCGATGGCAAAAAGCGCGGCGCGCGCTATTGGCAGCCAGGTCGGTCGTCAGCTTATTCGCGGTATTCTTGGAGGTCTACTCGGCAGCCCTGGCCGAGGACGTTGATTGTATCCGCGGCTGTGTCGCCGCAATTCTTGGGGTGGCAAGCCGTCAGCAAAGGCACCGCAAGATCGCCGGGCACGTGAGACGCGCCCGACGATTTATTGCAGATTACGGAATGTTTTGCGGAAAGCCGGTTATGGATTAGCAGAAGCGCTTGGGCTCGCGGAAGCCGCCGCTTTCATGTCGTCTTTTTTCGCCCCTTTATCGCTTTTGGCTGCCTTCATTTCCACGTGCTTCGCCGCCATCGTGTAAGTGATCATAACTTTATCGCCCACCTTTAGGTCGCCATCGACTTTCGTGCTCGAATCGCGATCGATTTCCCACCGGTCCTTACCCTTCATGACCACGATCATGTTGTCGTTTACCTCCAGCACCGGGCCCGTGACTTGATACGTCTTCGCTCCGGCGAACGCGGCGCTGCCGAGCGCGAGATTCATCACCACCAATAGACTGAATAGCTTGATACTTTTCATAGTGATCGATTAGACGGCTCACGCGGCGGCTATTCAAGGTTTTTGCGAAGCTTCAGATGAAATCAGGAATCCAGAGCGCATGATTTGGGAGCAAAGGCGTTTTGATAAGAAGATTCGCGCGTGGCGGTGATACGTTGCTTTCAGGTCCGCGTGAGATCTTCAAATGCGATGTGGCGATGTGCTGGAACAAATTCAGCGACTAAGGTTCGCTGTCCCGAGAGGCGTGCGCGCGGGACATGGCTTCTACGAAGCCGACGTGAATTTCGTGCGCCAAAGAAAAAGCCCGGCACCTTGTTTCCAGGATGCCGGGCATAAATTCTGGCGACGTCCTACTCTCGCACAACCTTTCGTCGCACTACCATCGGAGCTGCAGCGTTTCACTTCCGTGTTCGGAATGGGAACGGGTGGGGCCACTGCGCTATGATCACCAGAAGGCTGACGCCTCCGATTGCAGATTGAAGACTGGCGATTGCTCTCTACAGGCGCTTCTTCAACGTGCGTCAGAGTTTCTGATGATCGAGTCGCTAATTTTCCAAAGAACCGTTTCAAATCGTCAATCTGAGATCTGAAATCCGCAATTCTGCCGATTCTCTGATATCTACATACAGGAAGTTATTCCGCGTTTTAAGGCTTCGTTTTCGTTAATCTTTTCGAA
>JBDTYN010000040.1:0-7576 GCA_040005675.1 Chthoniobacterales bacterium | reverse complement strand
CCGGAAAGAAACGACCAGGTACTAATCCGTGCATCACCATCACCAAAGCCAAGAGAACAACCGTGAACGCTCCCCAACCGACCCGCTTCAGCAGTGAGAATGATTTCGACTGCGTATTCCCCGCAGGCGCATCGAATCCGTCGCTGGGTGACACCTCTACAGGAGATGATCCAACGCCGCCGCTGGGAGCTGCGGAGGGCGATTTCAAACTCGAGGCTTGACGTCTCAAACTGAGCGAACTCGCAGCCACACGTGGCCGCCGCCATTCCGAGCGAGGAGCGGCGCGTTTTCCTGGATCCGTTTTTCCTCCTGCATGAACATGAAATCCGAAAAGTAGAGGATTTCGAACCTCCTGCTGTGCTGCAGCAGCGCCCGCAAAAGATACGCCTCGTTCCAGGCGCGTCCTTCTTCGACCCAATGGGGCGGGTACTCGAAGGGCCAGAAGATGTCGTGGATGTGCACGCAAACTCCCGGCTTTAGTTCGGAAAGTATCTCGAAGAAAATGTAGTTCACATCGCTCCCGAGCTTCGCGACATGCGTGGAATCGATGAAGAGAATGTCGTTGGCCTCCAGGGCGCCGAAGGTCGCTCGATCAACCTCCTGCACGGGACGCCCAAGCACTCGACAGCGCTCACGATCCTGGGGTTTGAAAAGCGAGAAGAGGAGCTCAGGATAAGGTTCGATGAATGTAATATCGATCTCATTGCCGAACGCGCACTCGTTGATGTCGAGCATCAGCGCCGAAGAATAGCCCGAGCCGACCTCGATGATTCTCTGCGGCGACAGGTGCAGCATCATCGCATAAAGAGAAAAACCGTCCCCGTACGAATAGGCGGGATTTTCAAAGTGATAGCGCCATGATTCCGCTTTTTCCGTCGGTAGCGGGCACGTCGGAATCGCTTTGAGGATCCGGTCGAAATGCGAACGCAACGTGGCATGATCGAGCGCTATCCCAGGCAGCTCCCTTCGCTGGCGTAATTCGGGCCAGCGGCGCAGGAAATCTGCGCGTGTCTCGCCTGAAGGAATGACCGAGTAGAAGTGTCCCGCGGGCACGAACTCCGCCCTCTGAGGAGAGCGTCTGTTGAATTCTCCGCTCCCAACTATCTCTTCGAGAAGTCGCCCGAGCGACAATCCGGCTCTAAGTTCCCCCTCAAATCGTGCGAGCTCGGGCTCATCGGGAGACCTGCCGAGCAACGCCTGAAATATCGCCGTCACCGTCTGATCTACGACATCCGGCGGCTTTTGATTTGTATTCGGCGATCCCATCAAGTTCATTCGTTTCATCAAGTTGCCCGCCGCGTGCGTGGCAGAAGCGAGTAAAGACCATGCAGCGGCAGGGCCATGTATCCCACCGATTTTTGCTGGACGTTGGATTTCATCTTAACGCGAACGCGCGTAAGCATGTGATCAAGTCCGGAGTGGATCCGTAAAGGTCAAAATCGAATCGACGGCTCCAGTAATCCAGCCAACCTCAACAGAACCTGACCGCTCCCGGCAACCACCTTCCGATCTTCAAGGGCTGTTGAAACGCGAACTTCGGCGCCCTTGGGATCGTTCGTCTTCCACCTGATGACGGGGCGCGTTTTGCCACTTGCAGGAGCCGGGGTGGTGTCGCGCAAATTCTTGCCCGCTACGGTCTCTGAGTCGCTGGCTTCAATCACCTCAAGGCGCCATGATGCTCGTTCCGCGAATTCTGGACCCTTTCTGCGTTTTCCTTCGTAGCTTCAAGTACGACAGGCGCGGGTCTCAGTTTCGCCGAAAAGGCGCTGCAGCTTGTTACGAGCTGCCTCTACTGAATAGAGCAGGCTTGTTTTTTCAGTCGCATTCTGTGAGAGGCGATTCCAAAGCTCCTCCGATTCGTAAAGCTCCAGGAGGGTCTGCGCAAAATCTTCGGGAGCGTCGGCGACCAAAATTTCTTCCCGGTCGATTAAATCCATCCCTTCCACCGCGATTGATGTTGCTACGACCGGCACACCGAAACTCATACTTTGATTGATCTTTCCCTTCACGCCGGCGCCCCAGCGGAGGGGAGCGACTGACAGTTTCACGCTGTCGAAATAGGGCCGGACATCGGACTGCAAGCCGGTAATGATCACGTTCTCACTGGCCAATGCGATGACCGAAGGCGGCGCCTTGTCTCCGATGACGTAAAACTTTGCGCCGGCAAGTCGATCACGCAAAAAAGGGTAAATCTCCTGCACGAAGTAAAGCACCGCGTCGACGTTGGGAGTATGTTGAAAACTGCCGATGAAAAGCCAGTCCCGCCGTAATGCGAACGGCGTCGCCGAACCGTGAACTTCGACGATATTGGTGACGACTTCGATCTTCCTTTCGGGCCGTTGCTCCCGAAGCAGCTGTTTCTCAACCTGACTGACAACCCAGGTCTCATCCGCTCCGTCTACTAGTCCGTATTCTCGCGCTCTTTTTTCCCTTGCCCTCTGCTGAATTGCTGGATTCTGCGTTAGTTTCCCCTCACGGCTCTCGCGCAGGAAGTGCAGATCGACCGTGTCGAAAACGATCCGGCTTCCTGGCGCGTAGAGGCGAACATCCGCGAGATGTTTGTAGGCGAAGTCGCACCGGCTTAGGACAACCACATCGTATTCGCTGCCATGCCCGCTCAGATGGTCGCGCACACTCGTGATATACGGGTTACAAACAACTTCGATACCCCGCTTCCTGAGATCACCGGCGTAAGGCGAAGTATCGGCGAGATCGTCTGGGATAAATGTAACGCGGTGACCGAGACCGCAAAGAATTGTCAGGATCTGAAACATCCGGACCGATCCGGAATCCCTGTCTGGCATCGGCAAATGGTGATCGACGACCAAAATGCGCTGTTGCCCTGGGACGCGGCGAAAATAACTCGCGAGATCTCCCGGTACTGGCCTGGCAGCAAGTTCAGCCGACCAGGTGGCGGCGAACGTCATTCGGTTCACCTCCTGATGTCGCTTTGCGCCGGTGGAGATATCTGTGCCGCCAGTGGCTCCTTCAAAATGGAAAGCTTCGCTCAGGGGCTGATAAAGCACCTTATGACCGCTCCGCCGGACTTTGAATGAGAGATCGGTGTCTTCGTAGTAACCAGGAGAATATCGAATATCGAAACCACCGAGCTTCTCGAAGAGCGCCTTTGGAATCATAACGGACGCCGCCGAGCAGTAATCGACTTCGCGCAAGTAGTTATATTTCGGCTTTCTGGGATCATCAAACTTTCCGTAATTCCAGCCCGAACCATCGTTCCAAATAATGCCGCCCGCTTCCTGCAGTCGTCCATCTGGGAAAATCAGTTTCGATCCGACGAGGCCTGCGCTTGGTTCGTCTTGGAAGGTTTCGAGCAATGTGGAAAGCCATCCTTCCGTAACTCTTGTATCGTTGTTTAGGAAAACCAGATATTCACCGCGAGCCTTGGTCGCTCCCAAATTGCAGGACGCGATGAAACCCGCGTTGGCCCCGTTGCGGAGGTAAACGACTCCCTCGATCAGTGGCGCCGACTCTGCTGTCTCGTCTGTCGACCCGTCGTCGACAAGAATGACTTCCAGCGCGTGATCCCCCAGATGTTGCCGCAAAGAACTGAGGCAGGCTCGTGTGAAGTGGAAGTGGTTAAAGACGGGAATGACGACCGAGACGTCGACCTTCTGGAAGACCGGAAAGCGCGTTGGTTCCGCGGGACCTTCTGGCTCCTCAGCCAACTGCAGAGCAGTAACCGGCCGACCTCGTAGCGCTTTGATTTGCCCCTCAATATCGTTCATCTCCGGATGGGCGGCACGCCATCGCTGGTAGGAAGAGACGATCTTCTCGAGATGCCCGAATCCGAGGAAGCTTCTGTCTTGAGAGAATTTGGCGCGCAGCGCAGCAATCGGATTGGCCATTTGCCACCTGCGCGAAGAGCGGAGCCGCGCGGCCGCCTCTTTCATCTCGACAAGCATTTGTGAGAGCTTTTTTGTTGCCGAAAGCTGGTCGTGCAATCGTTGCGTCAGCTCCCGGACGCGGCCTTCATGGGCAGCGAGGCTGATGCTTTTTGCCTGAAGCTGTTCGTATGTTCGGGCAAAGCGTTCGCGGGCCAGTGCGAGATCCTGTTCAAGGCGACCCAATTGCTGGGCGTTTCGCTCCTGCTCATGGCGCAGACTGGAAATCAGATTGGAGATGTTTTCCGCCCGGTCATACGTCTCGAGAAGATTCCAGATCCCGGCGCTTTCGTCCTTGTTTTCGAAGATGCCGAACTCGATCGCAGGCACGAGCACATCCGAACATACCGCGATCGAATAAAGTCCCTGATAGACTCCGTTGGTGAAATCAATTGATTCCAAACCGCCACGGAAGGTGCCGAACGAAACCTCCGGAGAAGGCTCATCAGCGGCGATCCATGAGCCAACGACAGGGCGCTGCTTACCGATGATACACTCCTTAAAGTATGACCTTAGGAGTCGAACGAAATCGCGGTGATAAAGTTCCGATTTATGAAACGGATTCCGGGACCCATTGATATCGCTGTACTCCCTTTTGTCCGGGCTGGAAATAATCAGGAGGCCATTCGGCGTTAGCACGCGTTTGATTTCGCTGAGGAATCGCTCCGGTTCTGCAACATGCTCGATCGTTTCAAAACTCACCACGAGATCCGCGCTATCGTTTTCGACTGGAAGGTGTTCACACGCTCCGACGAGGAACTGAAGATTCTCACGGCCGTACTTTCCTATCGCGTGCTCGATCGTGGGTTGATCGATGTCAATGCCGATAACGGCCGCAGCGGTGTGGCCGAGTAGATTCGAGCCGTAGCCTTCACCGCACGCCACGTCGAGCACCCTCTTTCCCGCCGCCAACCTCGTGGCAATCGCGTAGCGATGCACATGTTCATAGGTCATTTGCCGCCCGCAACCAGGAACCAGTCTTTCGCCGGTCCAAGGCAATTCAGCGGAGGCGGTATTACGCGTCATGTAATGGCTGCGCAGCTGGCGAAAGGAGCGTTTTTCAGATCGGCGGCAAAAAACCTCCGGCCGTTTCTTTCGTATACCGCGTCCGCGCACCCGTAAAGGCAGAACAATGTGCTTGTTTCCTTTTCCGGCCCAGGGCGATTGCGTGTCGCCGTGACGATGACCGTCCTGCGAAGATTCTACCCTGGGGCGCCAAAGTCGCGCCGGAATCGCGCGCGCGTGCTCCTGCTCACCCGCGATCTTTCAAGCCGCCCACGCCGCTTTCGGAAGCGCAGTGGGCGCAGCAAAAAATCTTGCCCTCCGCTTCGACGCCATGGCCGATGATTTTGCAACTGCAGTGCGCGCAGCTCGGCGCGATCATGTGGATGGCGCATTCGAAGCTGTCGAAGGTGTGAGTCTTGCCCCCGGCGGTGATCTGAAACGCTTTGTCGTAGTCGTTGCCGCACATGTCGCATTTAGCCATATCAGCTCCTTGTTAATCCCATATGAATCGCAGTCGCGACGGGGTTCGGCCGCCAGCTCAACTGGACACGCAGTTTCACACAAGCAGCAGGTTGGAAACTTGCCCCCGCTACCAGATGTTCGCACGCTGATCCAGCGGACGAACCATTGCACAATCGTCCGGCAGGCTAAACGCCTTCTGAAACTCCGTCATATTCGAGAGGGGCCCAATTGTCCGGAACCGCCCAGGCGAATGCGGATCGGTGTTCAGACGCAGCTTCGTATCTTCGTCACGTTGATTAGCCCGCCAGATTTGCGCAAAGCCGAGGAAGAACCGTTGCGCGGGTGTAAACCCGTCGATCTTCTGTTGCCCAGCCTGCGGATTTTTGGCCAGCGCTTTCTGCAGCGCGGTATAGGCCAGCTTGATCCCGCCGATGTCAGCAATGTTTTCGCCCTGGGTGAGATCACCATTGATGTGGATCCCGGGTAATGGCTCGTAGGAGGCGTATTGTGTCACGATCGCTTTTGTGCGCTCGGTGTAAGCTTTCGCTGAGGCTGGCGTCCACCAATCGCGCAAGTTTCCGACGGCATCATATTGCCGCCCCTGATCGTCAAAACCGTGGGTCATTTCGTGGCCGATCACCGCTCCCATCCCACCGTAATTCACCGCGTCGTCGGCATTCGCGTCGAAAAATGGCGGCTGCAGGATTCCCGCGGGAAAGACGATCTCGTTCAGGTTCGGATTGTAATACGCGTTCACGGTTGGCGGGGTCATCCCCCATTCGCTCCGGTCGACTGGCTTGCCGATTTTCTTGAACTCCCGGTCCTGCGCGAACTTGTCGCCGCGCGCCAGGTTCAGCACGTAGGGACCGCGGTCGATCTGGAGCAACGAATAATCGCGCCATTTGTCGGGGTACCCGATTTTGACGGTGAAAGCTGCCAGTTTCTTGAGCGCCTCCCGCTTTGTCGGCTCGTCCATCCAGTCGAGCGTCTTGATGCGATCCGCGAGCGCCTCCTTCAGATTGTTGACCATTTCCAGCGCGCGTGCCTTCGCTTCCGGAGGAAAGTGATCGGCCACGTAAAGCTTGCCCAGCGCTTCACCCAGCACGCTGTCTGTCGCCGCCACCACCCGTTTCCAGCGCGGCTTGAGTTTCTGCGCGCCTGTCAGCGTAGTACTGAAGAAGGCGAAATTTTCGTTCACGAAATCGCTCGAAAGCGCCGGCGCCATCCCGTGGAGCAGTTGCCAGCGCAAATACGTTTTCCAGTCATCGAGTGAGACCGCCTTGAAGACCTCGTTGGCCGCTTTGAAGAAATCCGGTTGCCCGACGTTGATATCGCCCGCTTCTTTTAACTCAATCGCGTTGAAGTAATCGGTCCAGTTCCAGTCCGGCATCAGCGTTTGCAGATCCGCCTGCTTCATCTTGTTGTAATTCTTTTGCGGATCGCGCAGTTCCACTCGGGTCCGGGCCGGTTTCGCGAGCGCGGTCTCCAGCGCCATGATCCTGTTCGCGTGCTCCGTCGCCGCGCCTGCCGGTTCGCCCGCCAGCGTCAGCATCCTGGCGACGTGCTGTACGTATTCATCGCGCAGCTTCTTCGAAGCGTCGTCCTCTTTGGTATAGTAATCGCGGTCCGGCAGTCCGAGCCCGCCTTGGAAGGCCTGCGCGATCACCATTGTGCTGTTCTTGTCGTCCTGGCCCGAGGTGAAGCCGAAAAATGCGCCCACCCCCATCGCATGCAGATGCGCAATCTCTTTCAGGACGTCGTTGCGATCTTTCATCGCTTCGATCCGCTTGAACTCCCCGTCGAGTGGCTGGGTGCGATTGGCTTCCACCGCTTTCTCGTCCATCCCGCTCGCGTAAAAATCGCCGACCTTTTGCAGCTCGGCAGATGCGGCTTTCTCGACCTTTGATTTCGCGCTCTCCTTCGGCGCGGCCGCGGCTGCTGTCTCTGCGATATCGTGCAGCGCGTCGTTATTTTTTTCCGTCAGCTCATTAAAACTGCCCCAGCGTGCGAATTCCGGCGGGATCGGGTTACGTTTGATCCAGCCCCCATTCGCGAAAAGGTAGAAGTCGTCCTGCGGCTTGACCGAGGTATCCATGTTCTTCGGGTCGAGCGGCGGTGGATTCTTGTCCACCTGCGCGTTCGTACGGTCGGCTTCCGCCGTGGCGGGCGCGCTCGGCACACGAGCGGGCGGCGTTTGCGGCGAGGAT
>JBDTYN010000039.1:0-5077 GCA_040005675.1 Chthoniobacterales bacterium | reverse complement strand
GCTCGGGCCTTTTCTCCGCTCCTTGGAAGTCACGCTTTAACGGTTTCGCACGCATCCCTCTTCACCACTAGTAAGCTTTTTTCGCTCCCCAGCCAACCGAAGAAAGCCTTCGTTGAGCAACCTTAAACTCCACTGAACGTCACTGGATTTGTTCTCACTTCGGTTCTCAAACTTCCTTTTTGAATCCCATTCGCGCGCATAAGTCTGTCGACGCCTGAGCGTTGTGTCCCCGGCGGGAATCGAACCCACATTTAAGGTTTAGGAAACCCTCGTTCTATCCGTTGAACTACGGGGACGAATGCCGTGTAAATGCTATCATGCAAAAACGAAAGTCTCGTTCAAAACTTCTGGCTATAGGCGTATCCACGCCGTTGATGTGCGATCCTCGCACATCTGCGTTGCGGGGTCGCAGTCTGGCCTTGCAGCAATGAAGCGATCACGGACGAGTGCGGGCATGCTGATGTTTCGAAAGCGCACAGCAGGCTTGGAATTCTTGCTCGCCCACCCGGGCGGACCTTATTTCCGAAGCAAGGATGAAGGTTTCTGGACGATCCCGAAAGGCGAAGCAAGCGACGGGGAAGATCTGCTCGAACGAGCGCGGATCGAATTTCAAGAGGAGGTCGGCCTCGCACCGTTTGGAAACTTCATTGCACTTGGCTGGGTAAAGCAAAAAGGCGGCAAGATCGTGCACGCATGGGGCTTCGAAGGCGATTTCGACGATGACTTCAAACCGACGTCGAACAGCTTCGAGATCGAGTGGCCACCCGGATCCGGTAAGACGGAGCGGTTTCCAGAGGTCGATGACGTCGCGTTTTTCCCGCTCGCAGAGGCAGAGCGGAAGCTAAAGGCAGCACAAATTCCGTTTCTCCACCGGCTGAAGGATGCGCCCCAACTTTTGGATGATTAATCGGAAGATCAGTTCTAACGACCTCGTGGCGGCCGGCAAAGCGCGCGTGGTTGGGGACGAAATCGAGGCCTTCCATGCGCGGCTCAGAGCCACCCTTTGCGCTTGAAATACAGGTAAGGCAGGATGGATGAGATGACCATGAGGAGAAGAGCAAACGCATAGCCATATCTCCAGCTTAATTCCGGCAGGAAGTGGAAATTCATTCCGTAGATACCTGCCACAAGCGTAGGCAGAAGGAAAACCACCGCGGCGACAGAGATTATTTTGATGATTACGTTCTGCTCGTTGGCGATCATGCCGAGTGTGGCATCGAGGAGAAAGCTTACCTTTCCCGAAAGAAAGGTCGCGTGGTCACTTAACGATCCGACATCACCCGCGACGGTTTTCATGTGTGCGACTGCCTCGCGAGCCAGTGCGTTTTCCTGGTTTTGCTCCCGAAAGTAAGAAGCCAGCCTTCCGAAACTGACAAGGCTTTCCCGCGCACGTGAAATCAGGTCACTCACGGCGCCGACTCGCCGCAGGATCTCCGAAAAATCGTGCTGCGCAGTTTGATGCCGCGCTCCTTCGCTGGGAGATTTGCCTGGCGAGATCAGGCCATTTTTGTCCGCGGTATCGAAGACCTGCAGGGAAAGCGCATCGAGACTCTTGCCCACATTTTCCAGGATGTCGGCGACCCGATCGATGATCGCGTCGATCATGCCGGCGAGTATGTCGTAGCCGGATTTGTAAGCGCCCGGATTCTTCTCGCGCTCGGTGCGAAAAGCCTTGAACGGCAATGCGTCGGCGTAGCGGGTCACGATCAGTCGTTCGGGACTGAGAATGAACGTCACCACCGCGCTTTCAGGATACCGTGTATCGGCCTTGAGTAGGACGGTGCCCGTCATAAAGAGAACATCCTTCTCCTTATGAAGACGGCTCGAGAGCTCGATCTCCTGCATCTCTTCGCGCGTGGGAACATCGATCCCGAGCGCCGCTTCGAGAGCGTGCTCTTCCTCCAGGGTCGGTTCGAAGAGATCGATCCAGATCGCTTTGCGCGTCAATTCTGGACAAAGGTTCAGGTCGGATAGCTCAACGCCGGATTCGGCTGGCGGATAGAAGGTAATCATCGTGCGATTTCGCGTTGCGCTGCGTCCTTGTGCACTAGTTAGCCGCGACTGGGTTGGGCCACACGGCCGAATTTGCTCCTCATCAATCGTTGGACATTGGGCCCACATCGGCACGGCCGCACCGCGTCGTCGCGCCCGAGTTGCGCCCCCCACCCAAAAGCCGTCGTTCTCTTCGGTCCGCCTCTGCTCCTGTAGTCGCGCTCTGTGAGCGTCGTTTTGGTTTAAAGCCGCGCGTTGTTCGGCGGCCACAGACCGTCGTTACAGCACTTCAATCGACACGGCGCACTAATAGGTAGAGCTGATCGAAAGGTAGGCGGGACTCTGTCGAGCCCCTTTCGCTGCGGCCGTAAGCCACACTACCGATCGCGGGAATCAGGACTAGAAACGCTGCTGCGGGCTCCCTCCACTTCGGTCGGGATGACGATTTCGATGCCTGGGAGCACGAGGTGGAGTCAAGCTGTTCTGCGCTCAGCCGGCTCGGACCTGAGTCAGCTACATCAAGACGATGTTCCTTTCAGCGCGTCGGTCCGGCTGAACTCCCGCGTCACTCGTGAGGTAACCTTTTGCTCCTCAGACAGGCACCCCCATCAACAGCGCAAACGTAGCGTCATCGCCGTAATCAGCCCGTCTCGTCCAGATCTGATTGCAGCTCTTGTTTCAAATGCCGCCGCGCCGCTTTTTTGATCGCGCGCCGTTGGGCAGCCACGCGCTGCTTGGCTATCTCGCGCTCTTGCCGCGTTTTCTCCGCGGCCACGTCGGGAGGGAGATGCTGAATCCGCGGACGCTTCTCGCCTGTCTCTCGTTCGCCGGGCTTCGCGTACGGGTCCATCCTTTGCAACCTGTCTCGGCAAGGCGCAGTCCGCTCTGCTGCCATATCCAAGATCGCCGGGCGGAGTCGCGGCGGACGTGCTTGTGGAAAGCGCGACTGGCGTTCCGCGGGAACCGGTTTTACCGTTTGCCGATGAGAATTGTTTCGCTTTCCATGGTGTTAATGGCGACGCTGCTACAGGCCGGCTGTACGGGTCAGAGTCCGGAGGCGGCGTCGCGTCAGATCGAGCAGGAGCGGGCCGCCAACAAGCAAAACACCGAGTTTGCGCGCAGCCTTCCTCCGGCAGTTGAGACGCGGCCGAACAGGGCGGAAGGTGAATAGGCGAGCGTTGTAATCGGCAAGTCGAACGCGGCGCGCAGGGCTGGCGGGCGAACTTTGGACGTGTTAGGGGCGATTTCGAAAAAGCAGCACGATCTTGCACAACGCTGCCACGAAGAGGCAATTGACCAAAAAGACCGCGACCGGTTTGTCGTAGATGCCGGGCAAACCTGCCGCGTGACAGCATCCGTCCACGATTGCGATCGGAGCGAGAATAAGGGAAGAGGGCGCTCGCAGAATCCGCGGCAGCGATTCGTGGATAACGTAGAATCCGGTCAACGCAGTCCCCATGGCAAGCGATGTGAAAAGAAACCACCCCGCTGAACACCCTCGGCGTTTTGCCGCCTCGTCAGCGGGGGAGTGGCCGCGGCCATTGTGACTGCGCCTTCCCGACCTCACAGCTAAAGGCCGCGCACTAGCTGAGGAACTCCGCGACCGGGGCCATCGGCTCGATGTGTGTGCAGAAGATCTTGAAGGCCGCCAGTATCGGTACCGCCAGGATGATTCCTGCGATCCCCCACATCCAACCCCAGAAAGTGAGCGAGAGCAAAATCAGAACCGGATTAAGCGTGAGCGATCGCCCCATGACATACGGGGTTACGAAATTCCCTTCGATCGTCGCGAGCGCGAAGTAAACGGCTGGGAAAAGCAAGGCGTAGCCGAGGCTATCGTAACTCAAAACCGCGCCCAGCGTCATGCAGACGATGCCCGTGAGCGCACCGAGATAGGGTACGAAGTTGAGGATCGCCACCATCACGCCCCACATGATTGGGTTGCGCAAACCGAGGAACGCCACCGCCGTTCCCACCGCAATTCCAAGACACGCATTGATCAGCGTGATCGTCAGCAGATAACGGGAGACGTGCACCTCGATGTCGTGCGCGATGGAGACGGCGCGTTTTTTGTCGGCCAGCCGCGGCGTTAGCTTGATGATCTTGGCCAAAAAGACGCCATCGTGGGCCAGCAAAAAGTAGAGGAGGATCAGCAGCAGCACGGCGCTCATCACCATCTCAGGCGTGCGGACATAAAGGATGTCGCTCAGCGGATGCCGCTTCACTTCGATGGCGGTTTTCGTTTCGGCGGTTGCCGGGCTGGCGATCTTCTCGATCTCACCGCTCGCCTGCGCCACGCGCTCAAACCGCTGTCTCACCGGCACCAGTTTTTGCTGCAATTGCGCGAGGCTGTAGGGCGCCTTCTCCAGCCAGCCGGCCGCCGGAGCGGCCAGAAAGGAGATCGCATACCCCACCCCCGCGACCAGCGTGAGCAGAACAATGGCGGCGGCGATCGGCGCGTTGAGCTTCAGCCGGCCGAGAGCGCGCACGATTGGCAACAGGAGATAGCTGAGAAGCAATGCCAGAACGAGCGGCAGCAAGACGGAGCGCATGAAATACATCGTGTAGAAAAGCGCCAGGATGAACAAACCCGTCAGCGCAATGGAGCGGATATCAAACGGAGGCTGCAGCAGATCGGGCACGCGGAAACGTTTGGCCCTGCCTGGTGCGAGGTCGGGTTCTGGTCTGGCTTCGTCCATGTTTCGTGATCGCGCGGCCGGACCAATTCCAGCCGTGCGCTCTACTTCGTTTTCGCCGGGCCAGTCGGCCTTCAACTTAAAGCCGAGGCGCTCGCCTACGGCGTACCTTGCCGTGGATGAATGGGCGATCACGCTCGCTCAAAAGATCCCCTTACGCAGACTTCACAGATCGAAAGAGATGGATCAGGGCGGAGGAAAGATTAGAGTTAATCTGGAGACCAGGAATTTAGGAAGCCGTCAAGACGAGGAAGACGAGTCATCCGGGAGCAAAAACTTACGGAGAGCGATATTATTTATCGCTCGCGAAAAGGCAGCTGAAACCTATTCCTGCCTCGGTGCTCCATCCCTTCCTGAATGTAGATCTCGTTCCTGGTTTTCTGGCTTCC
>JBDTYN010000038.1:0-4503 GCA_040005675.1 Chthoniobacterales bacterium | reverse complement strand
TCGAAGAGCAGCCGGGGTCGCGGGCTAAGCGCCAGTCCACTGAGCAACAACAGCAATGGTGCTGAGATGCAGAGCATCGGAATCGGCCGACGCACCGTCCACCTGACGTAGCTGCGCACAACATCCAGCAGCCAGTCAGCTCGGGTCGGCGAAGGCGTGCGCGGCAGAAATAGAAAGAAGACCGTCAACATAAAGACACCGGCAACGCTGATCCCGATGGCAATGAGCACACCGAGCTGCGTGAACCCCCCCGAGCCCGCCAGGAGCAAGGCGAGAAACCCGACCGCAGTTGTCAGTGCGCCGAAAAACACGGCTCGACCTAGATTCGAAACTGCGTCGCCGACCGCTTCAGCGTATTCCGCCCCTTCCTCGCGCGCCTGCTGATAACGCCCGAAAACCAGGATCGCGAAGTCGACTCCCAGCCCAATGAGAATCGCGCAAAATCCCACCGTCACCATGTTCAATTCCCCAAAAACCAGGAGCCCGGCAGCGAGTGCCACAAGGCAGCAGAGCAGAAGCGTGATACCCATTCCGAGCAACGGAATCCAGCGACGGAAACCGGCGTAAAAGACGCCGCCGACGAGAAGGATCGAGCCGAGCAGCGTCACGACGATGTCGTGTCGCATGCTGAGGGAGATTTCCGCGACATAGGCCGAACGGCCGGTTACGAGCACATCGACTTTGCCGCCGTCCCAACCCTTGAGAGCCGCACCGCGAAACGCATTCACTTGCTGCATCAAGCGCTGACAGTCGAAGGCGCCGATGCCGGGTTGGTTCGTGACGACGAGGAAAACGCGCATCGTCCGGTCGGCCGAAGTGAGAGGCTGCTCTTCCTGGATGGAAGCATTTTCTGCGAAAGGCTTCAGCGCCGGACCGATTACGCCCAAGGGATCGAGCGACAGCTCAATCTCTGGCCGCGGCGACCCGCCTTCAATCTCCTGATGCAAACGATGCAGGCGCTCGTGTATTTGTGGCGGCTTCAGCAGCGCGACGGCCTGCTCGAACGCGGGCGGCTCCAGATTGAGGAGGAGCGGCAGTGCGATCGATTGCAGATCGCTAATCCCTTCCGGGGTCTCGATCGGCGCGCCGGCCAAGACGCGAGTGCACCAGGGCTGCTGACGGAGTGCTTGCGCAAACTGCAGCGCAAACTCCTCCAGCTTTTCCACGTCTCCTGGCTGGCAGAGGAGCGCGAAGGTTAGCTCGCGCACCTGTGCAAAGTCGCGATTATAAACTTTCAAGCCTTCGACCGATTCGAACCCTTTGGGCAGAAGATTCAGCACTTCCGTGTCGAGCCTCATGCGCGTGACCAACACAAGGAGCGAGAGAGCGGCAAGCGACGCGACCGTGACCCAAAGCGCGCCGCGCCGTCGCGTCACGAGATGAGTGATGATCGTCGAAATGCGCATGGTCGGCGGAACTGAAAGCGCGACGCTCGCTTGTCCGCCGGGCCCGGTCAAAACCGGAACGTGAAGGTCTCCACTCCCGCGCTCTGGCGCACAAGCGGTTTGCGTTCCCAGTTTATCAGAAGCTCGCGCAACCCAATCCAACCGCGCAAACGCACCGGCGCATTCGAAGGCGCGCCTGACCAGCTGCCACGCGCGAGTGGGCCCGAAACGCGCACGAAATTCGCGTCCTGCCGCACCATGAGCAGCGCGACACCCGGCCCTTTGGTAAACGTGAATTCGAAATCACCCGCACTTGAAAAACGCACAAGAACTTCGCCAATCAGCGAAGTTCTGGGACCATGATAAAGTAACTGTCCGCTGCGCGCGCTCCAATCAGTCGCCGGATTGACAAACTGATGTCGCGCGCCGGTAGCGCAACTCGTCAGGCTCCAGATGGCAATTCCAGCCAGCAGCGTGGCTTGTAAGGAGACGACCCGTCGCATCGGGCCCATCGCTGCGCGCAATGTCTCCTTTGGCATCAGGAGACCGGCTCCAGCGCTTCCACCGGTGCCCCAGAAATCTCCTTCGCCGGAACGAGCGTCAGTCGGGGGCAGAGTGGCACCCACTTCTGCAAGCGCACGATCAGGTAGAAAATTTCCATGCGCCAGCGTACGGCGAAGCTCGAGCCGATATTTCCGCCCAGAACCGCGTTTACTGCCGGCGGAATTTGGAAAAAGTCCTGCGGATGCAGAAAGACTTCGATGAATTCTTTCGTATACCAGGCGTTCACGAACCGGAGGTAGACGTCCATCGCCTGGTTGATGGTGCGTTCATAGCGGGCAAATAAGCGCCGCGCTTTTTGTGGACGGTCGAGCGCCACGTTGAGCGCATCAGCAGCATGTTCGCCACCCAGGACGGCGAGAAAAACGCCACTACTGAAGACCGGGTCGATGAATCCGGCTGCGTCACCGGCGAGTATCCAACGCGGGCCAGTTAATTTCGTGCTGCGATATGAAAAATCAGCCGCCGTGTGAACCGGGGAAACGCGGGCCGCATCGTGCATTTTCCCGGCGATCAAAGGTTGTTCGGCGAGCGCGTTCTCCAGAAATTCCTCGGCGGTCGCGTTGGCATTCTTGAAAATCGCCCCGTCGAGTACGACTCCGATGCTCATTCTTTCCGGGGTCAGCGGAATCATCCAAAACCAACGATCCGCCCCGCGCACCATGCGCGTAAGCGTGCCGTCCCGCCCGTCCGGTCGGCTCACGCCGTCGTAATGCGCGAAGATCGAAATCTTTTGCAGGTGCGAATATGTCTTCTTCAACTTGAAGTGATTACCAAGAAGTGAATTACGTCCGCTGGCATCAATCACATAGCGCGCGCGAATCTCGTCACTCACGGTGGCACGATCGGGAATTCTCGAGACCGCCGCCGTATCGAAAGCTTGGGCAGGAAAAACAGGCCGTTGCGTGCTCCGCCCACGGATCGTCACGGCCGCGCCTTCCTCGTCAAACGCGACTCGCTCGACGGGAGTTTCCTCCCGCACCTCGACTCCGTTTTCGGACGCATGGTCCAGCAGCACTTTATCGAACTCCGCCCGCGTCACCTGATAGGAGCGATCTGTCTGGGCACGAAAGCCGTCTTCGAAATAGAATTTTACACCCTGCTCACTGCAGGCGCCGAACATTTCGCCGCCGAATTTTTCCAGGAACCCTGCGCGCGCGAATTTTTCGTGCAAGCCGAGCCGGGTAAACGCCTTCATACTGAAGGGCAACAACGATTCGCCGATGTGAAAGCGCGGAAACTTGTCCCGCTCGAGCACGATGACGCGCCGCCCCGCGCGAGCAAGCAGCGTAGCCGCGGTGCTGCCGGCCGGTCCGCCGCCAATGATGGCAACATCGTAGGTCGTTCCGCTCATTTGGCCATCAAGGTAGCAAAGTTCGAGACGAAGCAAACATCAGGGTCACCGAGTCATAGCGATCGGAAAGCAGCACCTCGCCCAAGGGAAAACGGCTTGCCGTTCGGGGGTGCCGGCCCTCGGGCGTAACTGCTTTAATCCATCTCGTCTATCAGGGCGAAATCGCGTCGTCGCGATAGACGCGTTGCCAATGCTAATGCGCGACAGCCCGGTCAAGTGCAGCACCTAGCTCGTCAAAGGCCAACGGCTTGGCGATATGGTCGAGGAATCCGACGCGGCGGCTTCGTTCGACGTCATCTTTGCTGTTGTAACTGCTCATCGCAACGGCGCGAATCGGTTGCTCCGCACTCAACTCCTGCATCAGATCCCATCCGGTGCCATCGGGAAGTCGGAGGTCACTCAGGAGCACATCAAACTCGATGGCTTTCGTGAGCGCGCGGGCGGAAGCGACATCCGGGGCAATATAGACTTTATAACCAATGCTGCTCAGGAATGTCCGCAGAGTCTCGGCAACAGCGGCATGATCTTCAACGACAATCACGCAGGGCGATTTTTGAGCCATGGCAGCCTCATTCAAGCTTGAGGCATGCCAGACGAGATGCTGCGCAGCGATAGCGTGCAGAATGGGCTCCGTCTGTCGCGCAACTCTCTACAAAGTTACTCGACAGATTTATCCGACGACTACGTGGCTCGCCTTGCGCGAGCGAAACGCGATTGTTTGCATTCTGCTTCGTTTAAGGGCTCGCCGTTACGGCACCGGAACCATAATCCGTCGTCGAAACAGCTTTGCGGCTTTGCTGGAACGGCTAATCGCCAGAACCAAGTTGGCCACGGAATGCACTCGGTGAATGGAACAGCAGGCTACCAAGGGCCGGAACCACGCACGGTGATTTCGTGCTTGACGTGAAACGGGGGCCGCTTTCATCCTGTGCCCATGGAGGACACTCAAAGATTTCACAACGATTCGGACTCTGATGGCGTCAGCCGTCGAGCATTTCTCGGCACGACAATCGGAGGCGGTGCCGCGCTCTTGACAGGAGGACTGGCTTCGCTCTTTCCAAGCTCGGCCCAAGCAGTGTTTGCTGATGATTCTCCCTGGATCGAGGCGAACATCCCTAAGCTCCAAAGGCTGATGCGTTTTGGAGCACTTACCAGCCGGGCACTAACCCAAAGTTATTTAAAGCGAATTGCCGAGCTCAATCC
>JBDTYN010000037.1:0-4346 GCA_040005675.1 Chthoniobacterales bacterium | reverse complement strand
TCGAGCGACAGAGTGCGCTTCATGAGTTCGGCGAAAGACCGCGACTACTAAACGATTTCAGAGTGTGGGGTTGAGGGAGGGCGGATTCTCGCGAGAGGTCCGCCCTCTTTGTCCTTACGATCCCGGGGCGGCCGCCAGGTAGGTGCTGAGACGTGCCCGCAACTCTGTGCGCGCGCGAAACAAGAGACTTTTGACCGCCGGGACCGACTGATCGAGCACATTCGCGATCTCGTCGTAACTGAGATCTTCGTAACGCCGGAGGACCAGCGCTATCCGTTGGGTTTCCGGAAGCTGCGAAATGGCTGAATCGATATTCCGCTGCAGCTCCTGCTCCAGCAGCGAGACATCCGGGGTGGAGCCAGACTCATCCTTCAATTGCATTTCTTCGGCGTCTGCCTGCGTCTGTAGGGGAATGGCCGAATGCCGTTTGCGGCGTCGCATTTCATTGAAAACGAGATTGCGCGTGATGGTGAGCAGCCAGGTAGTGAATTTCGCTCCCGGGACGTAGCGCTGGGCGCTCTTCCACACCCGCACAAAAACCTGCTGCGCGATGTCTTCGACATCGGAATTACTGCCCAGCATTCGCGCAACCGTCCCCGCGACGAGCATCTGGTGCCGCTCCACCAGTCGCTCGAACGCCTCCATGTCGCCGCCGCTAACGAGGCCCATGAGGCGGACGTCTTCGGCATCCGCGTTCGAGCGATCGGCTTCAGATTCGTCTAGCCGAGACATAGGTCGTTAGACGGAGCAGGGTGCGAAACAATCACAACATTACATTTCACCATGGGAGCCGATGGCGCGTCGTCTGCTTTTTCTGCCGTAAGGGTGGTGTTGCAACCGTAGTCCGCCGCGTGCATGATAATTGTAGTTGCGCGAGTTTTTGATGAATTTCCATTTGATCCCCGCTGACCTTCAGCCAATCGCCGAAAAAGTTCTAGCGGAGGAGCGCATTTCGGACGCCGAGGCGCTCCACTTATATCGCTCGAATGAGCTGAACGCACTCGGGATTCTCGCCAGCGCAGTGCGCAAACGGAAGAATGGCGATGTCGCGACATATATTCTGAATCGCTACATCAACTATTCGAACGTGTGTGTGCTTTCCTGCCAATTCTGCGCCTTTGCCGCGAAACAACGTGATGCGCACGCGTTCGAGAAATCGATCGAAGAGATCCTGGGAGCGGTGGAGGACGGACTCCGCGCTGGGATTACGGAAGTGCACATGGTCGGCGGCTTGCATCCGACACTTCGCAAGGATTGGTATCTCGAGTTGCTTCGACGTCTGCGCGCACTCGATCCCCAGCTGCACATCAAAGCGTTCACCGCGATTGAGATCCGGCATTTCGCCAAACGAGTTTTCAAGGCGTCGCTCAGCGACACGCTCGCCGTGCTGCGCGAAGCCGGGCTTGGTTCCCTCACGGGAGGTGGGGCAGAGATCTTCGATGCCGCGGTGCGCGACGAGCTTTGTCGGGGCAAGGAAAGCGCCACGGAATGGCTGGAGGTCCATCGCCTTTGGCATCAGATGGGTGGCCGCAGCACCTGCACCATGCTTTACGGGCACATCGAAACACTAGAACAGCGGGTCGATCATTTACGCCAGCTCCGCGAGTTGCAGGATGAGACGGGTGGTTTCACGGGCTTTGTGCCGTTCGCGTTTGAGCCGCAAACGACAATTCTTGCGCACGTCAAAGCGGCGTCGGCCTTAGACCAGCTGCGGAATCTCGCGGTCAGTAGGATCTATCTGGATAACATCGATCATCTGACTGCTTACTGGGTCTCGATGGGATTGCCGCTCGCGCAGGTGGCTCTGAGCTATGGCGTTGACGATCTGCACGGTACCATCATGGAGGAGAAAATTTTTCATATGGCCGGCGCACAGACACCGCAGGAGCAAACCGTCCGAACCCTCCAACATGTGATCCGCGAAGCGGGCCGGGAACCTGTGCAGCGCGATAGTTATTACCGGCATCTTTCGCCGGGTCGGCGACCTATCGTTTCGAAAGCGACAGCGCCTGAATTGGTCTGCGCGTGACGCCGCCGCCGCTTCGGCTCGGCGCGGTAAAATACCTCAATGCCCTGCCACTGATCGCCGGCTTATCGGGGGACGTACTGCTTGATCATCCTTCGGCTCTTTGCACACGCCTGGCTTGCGGAGATCTCGATGCGGCCCTGGTCTCAAGCTACGAATTCCTGCGCAACCCGATCTACCGCGTGGTCGATGACGTTGGCATTGTTTCCAAAGGCCCCGTTTACAGCGTGGTGCTGGCGCACCGCGGCGAGCTTTCGGAAATCGAAGAGGTGGCATTGGATCCTGCCTCGGAAACTTCGATTAATTTGCTCCGTTCTCTCCTCGCTGAGATCGATTTGACTCCTAAACTTGACATCGCGGCGGACGGTTTCGAAGCCTCTTCCGTAACGCGAAAACAGGGCAGACTCCTGATCGGCGATCAGGCCATCCGCTTTCGCGCGGCACATCATTGCGACTGCAATTTTTGGGATTTAGGCGAGCAGTGGGAGCGATTGGTTGGCTTGCCGTTCGTTTACGCGCTGTGGCTCGTCCGGCCCGAGGTAAAAAAGCCTCGTGCAGTCGCGGATGTTCTTCGCGCAACACGTGACCGCAATTTGAGCCGACTGGAGGAAATAGCGGAGACGCAAACGCGGGTCACACCCGAATTTTGTCTCCGCTATTTTCGAGATCACCTGCGATATCAATTTGGCGAAGCGGAAAAGCTGGGTTTGGCCACTTTCCAATCACGATGCGAACGAGAGGGGATCCTCACGCCCGCCACCTGCGAACTGCGGCTCGTCTGAAGAGCGCAGCGGACGGTTGGCCTGCAGCAGATGCGCCGCGGATCGGCATTTCGGGGTGGAACTACACTCCGTGGCGAGGCGTTTTTTATCCGTCCGGTTTGCCGCTACGGCGCGAGCTGGCGTTCGCGAGCCGGCAGGTGAATTCGATCGAAATCAACGGCTCGTTTTACTCTCTGCAACGGCCGTCAAGCTATGAACGATGGTATGCCGAGACGCCGGACCGTTTTGTCTTTTCGATGAAGGGAGCGCGCTTTATCACGCACATGAAAAAACTGCGGGATGTTAGAGTGCCGCTGGCAAATCTCTTTGCTTCCGGAGTCCTCTGTCACCCGAAAAGTTGGGGCCAATTCTCTGGCAATTCCCGCCAAACTTTGGCTGGAACGAGCAGCGATTTCGAGAATTCTTCGAGCTCCTTCCGCGCGACACAGCCGCTGCGGAAAAGCTTGCGCGGGCGCACGATGATAAAGTGAAAGTTCCGGCAGCGCCGCAAACAGATGCGACGCGTCCACCTCGCTACGCAGTCGAGATTCGACGCCCCTCTTTTCTCGTCCCGGAATTTTTCTCGCTTCTCCGCCGCCACAACATTGCCTTTGCCTTTCCGATACGGCCGGCAAATGGCCCTACCTCGAGGAAGTCCCCGCCGATTTTGTTTATTGCCGGCTCACGGCTCCAAACAGTTATACGTCAGCGGTTACACCCATGCGGAAATTGAATGTGGCGAAGCCGAGTCGACGCGTGGCGGAATTGGCGGGCAACCGGCCGACGCGAAGCTCGTCACCTCCACAAAACCTCCTCGGAAGCGCCGCGACGTGTATGTTTATTTCGATAACGACGCCAAGGTTCACGCGCCGCACAACGCGAAGCAGCTCGCCGCGGACTTCGGGCTCAATCCGATCTGGGCCGACGATCCGATGGAATCATAGCGTCACCGACGAGAGTTTGTCAGAACATCCGCGGGCGGATAACGTGCGCGGTGGAGAGACGATGGATCATCGCACCGCCGGCTGCCTCCGGCGAACCGTCCATTCCCTGGGACGAAATTTGTGGATCGCGCTGCATAGCAGGACTGCTCCAGCGAAGAGAATTTGGCTGCGCTGATGACGTGCATGCGTTTCTTTATCCGCGACTTCGCTCCTTGAGCGACCCGTTTCTGTTGCCGGGAATCGCGGAAGCCATCCCGCGCATTTTCCGCGGCATCGACGCCCGCGAGCGCATTGTGCTTTTCGGCGACTATGACGTCGACGGCGTCACGTCGCTCGCGCTGCTCGCAGAAATCCTGCATGCCTATGGCGCAAAGCCCGAACTGTTTTTGCCACTGCGGATGGAGGAAGGTTATGGGCTCAGCCAGGAAAGCGTGGCGCGCTGCTGGGAGCAACATCATCCCCAGCTGCTGATCGCCGTCGACTGCGGGACATCTTCCACTCTGGAAATCGCGGAGCTAAAGCGTCGCGGGGCCGATGTCATTGTCCTGGATCATCATGAACCAAAAGACGCGCTTCCAAATTGCGTCGCGATTGTGAATCCGAAGATCAGGAAGG
>JBDTYN010000036.1:0-7142 GCA_040005675.1 Chthoniobacterales bacterium | reverse complement strand
CGACGATCGCGCAACTAAAGAAGGAAATGAAGGCTGTCACGGCGCAGCTCAAAGAGCAGGCCGCGCAAATCGAAAAAGTGAGCACCCAGCTGGAACTGAACAGGCCGATCCCGCGAACCGTGCTCAATAATCCATAGCACTGCAGGGTGTAGCGGCGTCTGCCATAGCCATCGCAGGTGTTCGCCGGCGGAGGCGTGCCCGGTAGCATTGTTTCACCCGCCGGAATAATCGAAGGCGCATCGGGCTCTCACGTTCGAGGCGCCAGAGCAAACCCCGACCAGCAAAGGCAAGAGGGTAGGCCGAAGATAGTGGGCGCATGCGCGGGGAGGATGAGGGATTTCAATCGGCGGACGTTTTCACTAGCGGTCAGCTGCGCCGCTCAGTAATGATGAAAGCGTGGCGGATATTGATTTCGAACGGTTGGTTGAGGACTTTTACATGCCACTTTATCGCTTCGGCCTTTCTTTGAGCCGCAAAGAATCCGACGCGTCTGATCTAACCCAGCATACTTTTCACACCTGGGCGGCGAAAGGGCATCAGCTACGCGACCCGGCGAAGGTGAAAACGTGGCTTTTCACGACGTTGTACCGGGAGTTCCTCGCAAAGAAGCGCTATGCCGAACGCTTTCTGGAGGCGGAAGCCGATTCGCAATTCATCGAACCATTGCATGTCGAGTCGTCGGTGGTTGATACCCTCGATGCCGCGATTGTTCTGAACGCGCTCCAAATGCTGGAAGACCGGTATCGCGCACCGGTTACTTTATTTTACATGAACCAACATTCGTATCGTGAGATCGCCGAGATCCTGGAGATCCCGATCGGCACGGTCATGTCGAGAATTTCACGCGGAAAAGCGGAATTGCGCCAACGATTGTCTGATGCGGCGGCAGGCGAAGATCGCAAGGTTGTGCCGCTCCGGGAGGCAGATCGCAATGGATAAAAAAGATATTCGCGCGCTGTTGAGTGTTTATCGCGCCGACGAACTTTCCGCGGACGATCCACGATTCGAGGAAGCGAGGAAGGAAGCGGAGAGCGATCCGGACATCGCTCGATGGTGGGCCAGGGAGCAGGAGCTCGATCGCATCATCGGAGAGAAACTCCAGAGCACGCCGGTCCCCGCCGAGTTGAAGGCGAAATTGATGCGGAAAAACGAAGTGGCGTTTCCGACGCGCCCGACCTGGGCGCGCAAGATCACACTCCTCGCGGCCGCGATTGTGCTGCTGGCCGTCCTTTTCAGCTCCTGGCGCGGGCCCTTTCAACCCGCCGTCAGTCTCGCGGATTATCGCGACGAAATGGTCGGCTTCGTCAAAGTGCAGCCGTCGCTCGAACTCGAAACCAAACAGATGCCGCGCATCAAGGAATTCCTGGAAAAATCCGGTGCCCCCATGCCGGCCGCAATGCCGAAGAAGCTCGAGGAGATGGAACCGGTTGGTTGTCGAACGCTCCGGTTTCGCGGCAAGAACGTTTCGCTCATCTGTTTCAAGCGGCGCGAGGGAAAGCTGCTGCACTTACTTGTGGTCGATCGGGCGGCGCTCTCTCGCCTCCCTCGGCGGGGCGCTCGGGAGTACGCGACGCAGGGTGAGTGGATGACCGCAACGTGGACGGAAGGCAATCAAGCATATCTCATGACGGTGCAGGGCGACCGTGCGACGCTCGATAGGTATCTCGGCACTTCCTAGAAAACATGGGCACCAAGGTTGATGGCTCGAAGGCCGTTCGCCGGGCCAGGAAAGACGCGGAAGGTTTGTTCGCTGGTTACTCGAAAGAGAAACTTCCGCTCGGGGGTTATGCCACTTTAGCCGGACTGTTCACAGCCGGTCTCGCGGCCGGACTCACCTTGACAGCGAACCACGAAAGCGAATCGGACGATTTGGGTTGGAGCGAATTGATACTGCTCGGGATCGCAACCCATAAACTGACCCGCATTGCGACGAAAGATTTCGTGACGAGTCCATTTCGTGCGCCGTTCGTGAAATACAAGAAATCGGCCGGCGCTGGAGAAGTGGAAGAGGAGGCGCGTGGAGAAGGCTTACAGGAAGCAGTGGGCGATTTGATCAGTTGCCCTTACTGCATGGCGCCATGGGTCGCCTCGATCCTGGTCTTCTCCTTTCGCTTGGCTCCGCGGGCGACGCGCGTAATCGCTTCGATCTTTTCTATCACTGCGGCTTCCGATTTCTTGAATCAGCTTTACGCCCGCGTAAAGGATTAGTGTTCCGTGAACGGTTTGGAATTCGGCTCGCGGCGCGCATTATTGCAGATGTCGACCAGCTGACTCGAGAAGCTGCCACGTGAAACCAGCGGAGATTTCGTGTGGGTAAGGTTGCCCTTATCGTCGGTGTTAGACGTTTGGGCGCGGCCGTCGCGCGGCGTTTCGCGCGCAAAGATCATCGCGTCGCGGTCCTCGCCCGAACGCTGGAATTGGATTTGCGGCCCCCTCTCGACCAGTTTTTCGTCTAGCCGCAATTCGCACATGCAAGCCTCACGTCTGTCGATCGCAATCATCCAACACAGCCCGGTTTTCCTCGATCTAGAAGCGAGCATGGCGAAGCTTGTCTTGCTAACCGAGGCCGCGGCAAAAGGCGGCGCGCGACTTGTCACCTTCGGCGAAACGTGGCTGCCCGGGTATCCCGCGTGGCTCGACTACTGTTCCGACATGGCGCTCTGGGATCATGCGCCGACGAAGGAAGTGTTCGCGCGGCTGCGCCAGAACAGCGTCGTGGTTCCAGGCAAAGAAACGAAGCGTCTCGGGCAACTCGCCGCGAATCATCAGCTCACGCTCGTCATCGGTGTGAACGAGCGGGTCGAGACTGGTCCTGGCAACGGCACGCTTTACAACAGCCTGCTTATTTTCGACTCGAGCGGCGCGCTCGCGAACCATCATCGCAAGCTCGTGCCGACGCACACGGAGCGGCTCGTCTGGGGACAGGGAGACGGCGCCGGACTTTCATCGGTGGCGACGCCGGGAGGTCGCGTCGGCGGGTTGATTTGCTGGGAACATTGGATGCCGCTGGCGCGTCAGGCGCTCCATCTGGCGGGCGAACAAATTCACGTGGCAGTCTGGCCGACCGTGCACGAAATGCATCAGCTCGCCAGCCGGCATTATGCGTTCGAAGCGCGCTGCTTTGTCCTCGCGGCGGGTCTGGTGATGCGCGCGCGAGATCTTCCGTCCGAGTTCGCGCCACCCGCGCGGTTCGCGGACGATCCCGACAAATTTCTCCTGCGCGGTGGCAGCGCCATCATTGGTCCCGATGGACGCTACGTTGTCGAGCCGGTGTTCGATCAGGAGACCACGCTCACCGCGGAGCTGGATCTCGCCGCGGTCGATCGGGAAAAAATGACGCTCGATGTAACCGGCCATTACAGCCGCCCCGACGTTTTCGATTTTCAGCTGCGTGAAAGCCGCCGGTCTCTCACGGATTAATGCCGGGAGTTGCCGGTTGGCGTCCAGCGATAGACCCTGCCTCGAAAATTCTGGGGCGTTCTCGCCGCGTCGCGTGCAATAACGCAGGCCCGGCGCACTCCTACCGGCATGCGAAGAATTGTGCTGGGACTCTGCGCCACCGCGAGCGTCTGGGCGATATCCGCCGCTGCTCAAAATGGCGAGCCAACCATCCCGGCGAAAGCCGTTTTCGCCGGCGGTTGTTTTTGGTGCATGCAACCCCCGTTCGATCACGCGCCCGGCGTGATTTCCACGCTCGTCGGCTATGCGGGTGGCACGGAAGCGAACCCGACTTATCAACAGGTCTCGAGCGGAGAGACCGGGCATCGTGAAGCGATCGAGGTGACCTATGAGCCCGCAAAAATATCATACGCCAGGCTCCTGGAAATTTTCTGGCAAAATATAAATCCCGTTCAGAAGGACGGACAATTCCACGACGTGGGCGAGCAATACACCTCCGCCATTTTTTATGCGGATGAAGAGCAGCGGAAGACCGCGCAGCAATCGAAGGACGATCTGGAGAAATCGCGCAAATTTCAGAAGCCGATCGCGACGGTCTTGTTACCGGCCGGCAAGTTCTGGCCCGCCGAGGAGTATCACCAAAAGTACTACATCAAGAACCGCGCGGCGTATGGCTTGTATCATTTCGTTTCCGGCCGCGGCTCCTTTAAGCAGCGCTTCTGGGCCGGCGCGCCCTAACGGTCGCAAACTCGTTTAGCTATACCGCCCGATTGTCCGTATCTTTCGCGCCTCATGCCAGACAAGAAGCAGGCGGTCGCGATCTATTTCGAGCATCCCGACTGGTTTCGGCCCCTTTTCGCCGAGCTTGATCGCAGGGCCGTTTCTTACATCAAGCTCGATGCGAATTGCCATTCCTACGATGTGGCCGATCGCACGAAGCGATACGGGCTTTTGTTCAACCGGATGAGCGCCTCGGCCTATCTCCGCGGACACGAACAAGGCCTCTTTTTCACCCGCGATTATCTCGCCTACGTCGAGAGCACCGGCACGCGCGTGATCAATAGCGCGGAAGCATTTTCCATTGAGATCTCGAAAGCCGCCCAGCTCTCGCTCCTGCGGTCGCTCGGCGTTCCGTTTCCGCGTTCACGCGTGATCAACTGTGTCGAACAAGCAAAGAGTGCGGCGGAGGAAATTGGCTTTCCGTTGATCATCAAGCCGAACATCGGAGGGCGTGGCGCAGGGATCGTGCGTCTCAATTCTGTCGCGGAGCTAGGGCGGGCGGTCGCTGCCGGACAGATCGATCTAGGGATTGATCGCACCGCGCTCGTGCAGGAATTCATCCCTGCCCGCGGCGGACACATCACGCGTGTCGAGTCGCTTGGGGGAAAATTTCTCTATGCCATGAAAGTCTACACGGCAGGCGAGAACTTTAATCTCTGCCCGGCGGAGATTTGCCAGACCGAGCAAGTTGCCGTCGGCGCGACATGTCTCGTTGATGGTCCCAAAACAGGATTGAAAATCGAGCCGTATCAGCCGCCTTCTGACGTGATCGATGCAGTCGAGCGCATTATCGGGGCGGCGGCGATCGACGTTGGCGGGGTCGAGTACATCATCGACGACCGCGACGGCCGCTTGCTCTTTTACGACATCAACGCGCTTTCAAATTTCGTCGCCGATGCGCCACGAATCCTTGGATTCGATCCGCATGCACGACTGGTGGATTACCTCGAACAGGAAAGGGACGCGACTTAAATGCGATACGGTTATTGGCTGCCGGTCTTCGGAGGCTGGTTGCGAAATGTTGAGAACGAGGAGATGGAGGCGAGCTGGGATTACTCGCGCCGTCTCGCGCAGCGCAGCGAAGAGATCGGGTTCGACCTCACCCTCATCGCCGAGCTTAGTCTCAACGATATCAAAGGCGCGGGCGCGCCAACCCTCGACGCGTGGTCAACGGCTGCAGCGCTGGCCGCCGTCACGAAACGGCTCGAGCTGATGGTGGCGGTCCGTCCAACATTTCACGCGCCGGCTCTGCTGGCGAAGCAGGCCGCGAACATCGACGGCATCGCGGGCCCGGGCCGCCTATCGTTAAACGTCGTTTCGTCCTGGTGGGCTGATGAGGCAAAGAAATGCGGACTGCATTTTGAAACGCACGACGACCGCTATGCACGCACGGCCGAGTGGCTCCAAGTTGTCGACGGCATCTGGAAGCAGGATCACTTTTCCTTCACGGGGAAATATTATCGGATCGAAGATTCGGTCATGCAGCCGAAGCCGATCACCCGGCCGCGACCGGTCGTTTACGCGGGGGGCGAATCCGAAGCCGCGAAAGAATTGATTTCAGAACGGTGCGACGCCTACGTCATGCATGGCGATCCGCCTTCGCGCATCCGCGAAAAAATCGCCGATATGTCCGAGCGACGAGAGCGAAAGGGTCTGCCGCGAATGATCTTTGGGGTGGCTGCTTACTCGATCGTGCGCGAGACGGAGCAGGAAGCGAAACGCGAGCTCGATCGCATCACTGACGTAAAGCAATCCGCGGCTGGTTACGATAACTACCAGCAATGGATCGCCGGGACGAATCTCGACCGCAAAGTCTCCCTGGAAGATTACTCAGTCACGAACCGCGGTTTGGCTTCCGGACTCGTGGGCACGCCCGAACAGGTGCGCGAAAAAGTGGAGGAATTCGAGGACGCCGGCGCCGATCTTCTCCTCCTGCAATGCAGTCCGCAGCTGGAGGAAATGGAGCGGTTTGCTGAGACAGTGATCAGTCGCACCTCCAAGGCGAGCGTGGAGAAGCTAGGGCAGCGAGTCATCTAGTTGTGATGCATATGCGGTTAGAGAAACTGGCAATGTCACACTGAGCCGCGCAGACGGCGAAGGACCTCCCGGCCCGCGCTGCTGATCACGCCTCTTGGACAGTGTGATCTTACCACCCTTGTGCGGGGTCATTCGGCGCGCTGCGCCAGCCTCAGGATGACACGGTGATGACGCGTTTGTGTGGGCGACTCCCTTTCCGGCCGACCTGTCGCGACACCTCGTGCCGCATCCAGCGACGTGTTCACTTCTCATGACTCACTGCAACTAGCGCGGCGCTCCAACGGCACCCTCGGGGATCCCCGTCGTCGCAGCGGGACGACTCTACCTTTAGCCCGTTGGATTCGCGCCAAGCTGCTTCAGAATTCCGAGTTCGTCGGAGCTGCCCCAGCGTTCCGCGATTCTGCCGTCCTCGAACCGCGCGATTTGCATTCCGCGCGCTTTGATTTTTTTGCCGGTCGCGGGCAGTCCGAGAAAAGGTCCATCGTGTGTGCCGGTCACGGTGTAGGCGATCGCTATGTTCTCGTCATCGGCCACCATCTTGTCGACGGCGACCTCCAGGTCGGGAAAGGCGGTGCGAAATTTCGTGAAGAAAGCAACGAATCCTTCCGGAACCTCGCCCTGATCAGGCGCGGGATCGTGGTCCTCCACGTCGGCGGTCATCAGGTCCGCAAACTCATACAGTTTTCCGTTGTTCACCGCTTTCCCGAAGCTTCCCTGTGTGGTGATGTTTTCTTCTTTGCTCATAATGATTCCTTTTTGCCTAGGGTTTTAGCACGACTTTGATGCAACCGTCTTCCTTGTCCCGAAACGTCTTGTAAAGATCCGGACCGTCTTCCAGCGGCCGCCGGTGAGTGATGACAAATGACGGATCGAGACGATCAATTTTGAAAAAGAAGATGTTTACGAACGGTTGATGGAGGGGACCA
>JBDTYN010000035.1:0-4273 GCA_040005675.1 Chthoniobacterales bacterium | reverse complement strand
GACACCGAACCGAGGGGAGCAAATGAACGCGGGCGCGGCGCGAGCTGCCGGAGACGTACTGGTATTTCACCATGCGGACACGGAGATTACTGACGCGCATTTCGCGGCCATCGATCGGGCCATGCGCAAGCGCGGGATTATCGGCGGCGCCTTCTATCGGAAGTTTGACGGACGGCACCCGCGTCTCATCTGGCTCGAGCAGGTCGCCCGTTTTCTGACGAAACACAGCGGAACATTGTTCGGCGATCAAACGGTTTTCGTGCGCCGTGAAGTTTTTGAGAAGCTCGGCGGCTACGCCACAATTCCGCTGATGGAAGATGTCGATTTTTCACGCCGCCTGCGCGCGGCCGGAAAGGTCGCCGTGTTGGATCCGCCCGTGCGGACTTCGGCGCGACGTCATATAACCAAAGGCGCCTGGCGGACGAGCATTCAGAACGGCATGTTCATCCTGCTTTATAAGATCGGCGTCTCGCCCTCCACCTTGCACCGCTGGTATTACGCTGATCGCGCCGGATCGGCACAATCTTCATTGAATGGCGAACTAACGCCGGAGCTCGAATCGCTGCAGCGGTAATTGCGCCGTCATCCTGAGCCGCACAGACGGCGCAGGACCTTACCCACTCCTCTGGATTACACGACCCGATCCGAGCCGCCATTTCACCCGGACTTCTCTCCAGCACGCTCCATTCAGCCTCCCCTGTATCCCCCCCATCAGGCTCAGGCACCCCTAGCTCACTCCAGCAGAAGCGCTCCGGCGCGCAATAATTCGACGAAATGCTCGGGTTTTTCAGCCCGCATCAGCGCCTCGCGCCTTTCGGGGGGCCGGACGAGGCGCGCGATCGTGCCGACGCAAACAAGATAATCAGTGACCATGCGCTGTGGGACGCCGACGAGAAAAATCAAATTCACGAGCTGCGTCGAGTCACCGAAACGCACGCCTTTCGCGCTGCGTCCGACGCCCAGGATAATCTGCTCCACGAGATCGGTCCGGGCGTGAGGAAAGGCCACCCCATCTCCGGTATTGGTGGAGCTCCGGCCCTCCCGCGCCATGACGGCGTCAGCGAATTCATAATATTGGGCAACCCGGCCGTTGGCGCGCAAAAGATCGGCAATTTCGAGGATTGCTTCATCCTGAGTCGCCGCGTGGAGATCGAGAACGACCTGTTTCGGATCAAAGAGTTCGTAGAACTGAGGAGCCATTAGACAAACCGTGCGCGAGTTCGATTGACGCGCCGGACGAACTTATCGAATTATCAAGACACGCGTGGCAACTCAAAACATCCCGGGCGGCCTGACCGACGAAGCGCAAATCTCGCTCCAGAAAAGCATTTACGACCCCGGCTACGTCAATGCGATGTCGCACTTTTACCGGGGCGAACTGGCGCGCATCATGGTCTGGCGTCAGCGGCTCGATATCACGACGAACTGGGCCATCACCAGTAGCACGGCGATTATCACGATCGCGTTTTCAAATCGCGAAGTGCCGCACATCATTTTCTTTTTTAATCTCGCGATCGTCTGGGGGATGCTCTGGATCGAAGCGCGCCGTTACCGATTTTACGACGCCTTCCGCGCGCGCGTCCGCATGCTGGAGGCCCACTTTCTCGTCCCGATGGTGATGGAAAATCGCCAGTTGTTGCAGGGCGAATGGAAAAAACTCGTCTGCGAAGATCTCATCCTCCCCTCCTTCAAGATCAGCAGACTCGAGGCGATCGGTCGCCGGTTGAAACGCAATTACGTTTTTATCTTCATCCTCATCATGGTGGCGTGGTTCACGAAAATTTTTCTGCATCCGGCGGCGCCGATTACCGGGGTGATGGGATTTTATCGCGCCCTGCGCGTGGGGCACATCCCAGCATGGTTCGTCGCTTTTATCTTCACCGCCACGCTTGCCAGCGTTATCGGGATCTCGATTTACGTCAGCAAGAAAACCACCGGCGAGATTTCCGAATTCGGCGCCCACCGTTCGCTCTGGCGGATTTGATGTCATCCCGAGCGGAGTCGAGGGATCCCGAGATGCTACCCGTTATGCCGCCTCCGGACTCCGCGGCTTCACTTCGCTCCGACCAGAATGACGCGCTTTGAACGCTTGTGCGAAATTGTCGCGCGGCTCCGCGCGCCGGGTGGCTGTCCGTGGGATCGCGAACAAACCAACAGCTCACTCGCTCCTGCGCTTCTGGAAGAGGCCTACGAAACGACTGCGGCTATTCGCGCGTACGATGATTCGAATTTGCGGGAAGAACTCGGCGATCTTCTTTTGCTCGTCACCATGCATGCGCAGATCGCGGAGGAGGCGGGGCGATTTGCGATCGACGACGTGGCCGCGGGCGCGATCGAGAAACTGGTGCGCCGCCATCCGCATGTCTTTGGCGAAAACAAACTCGGAGACAGCGGCGCGGTCTTGAAACAGTGGGAGGCGATCAAACGCGAGGAGAAGAAGATGGCCGGCGATCATTACCTTGCCGGCATCCCCGCCGTGTTTCCCGCCTTGATGCGGGCGCAAAAAGCGCAGAGCAAAGCTGCCAGGGTGAATTTTGATTGGAGCGAGACTCGCGATGTCACCGCCAAAATCGAGGAAGAATTCGAGGAAACAAAAGCGGCGCTGGCCTCCGGAAATGAAGCTGCCATCGCCGACGAGATCGGCGACCTGCTCTTCGCGGTGACGAATCTGGCCCGCAAATGCAAGCTGGATGCCGAGACGGTATTGCAGGCCGGAACGGATAAATTCATTAAGCGTTTCAACCAAATGGAAGATCGGCTCCGTGCAGCAGGTAAACAGCTGCGTGACGTCAGCCTGGCCGACCTCGACGAACAGTGGACCGCAATCAAAGCCGAGCGCGACCACCAATCATTGCACGGATGACTTTGTCGTCCTGAGTCTTGGAACGACGCGACAGAGCGCGTCCCTCTGAAAACAGGGGGCCGCATCCGTAAATTTTGGGTGGCGTGGAGGACGAGAGGATGCAGCCCATGTCGCGCCGCCCATTGCGGATTTCGTTTGGACGCTGGCCGGTAGCCACACCGGATGGACAAATCTTTCGCTTTGGCGATATTGGCCGTCCCCATGACCATACTGCTCAATCTGCTCCTCGCACTCTTCGTGCTTGTGGCGCTGCTCATGGTTCTGGTGATTTTGATGCAGCGCCCGAAAAGCGAAGGACTCGGTGCCGCCTTCGGCGGCGGCGTAACGGAGAATATTTTTGGCGCGCAAACGACGAACGTGCTGACCAAAATTACCGGCTGGCTCGCCGGTATTTTCTTCCTCCTGACGTTCGCGCTCTCGATTCTTTATGCGCACAAAGGCAATGCCCAGAGCGGACTTCGTCGTGAGTTGATGAAAACCGAGCCGTCGGCTCCGAATTCGAGCGCTCCTGCACAAGGCACGGCAGCCGCGTTGCTAAAGCCGGCACCCTCCTCCGCAGTGGGCGCGCCTGGAACTGTCACGAATCCGACGCCCGCCACCTCCGGACCGGCCCCTTCTGCGCGTCCCGCCGATCTCGCAGTCGGCGCGGTCCCAGCAGGGAGCGCATCTGCGGCGCCGGCCTCCCCCGCTCAGGTGCCGGTGGTCAATTCGCCCGGGCCCGCTGCTTCACCGGTGGCAACGCCTTAGGTGTCGGGCCCCAACGCTTTCCGCGCCTAGCCGACTGGCACTTCCGGCCGCGGTCCGGCTTTTTCGTTCAGGGCTTCGGTAAAGGCCTGCAAGCTGGTGACGATTTGCGGCGCTTTTGTCAGCACGGTACTGGCGAGTTTCTCGGAATAATCGGGACGGCGCTGGGACATTTCTGAAAGCGCCATCATCACGGCGAGCGCATTGTTGATTGAGTGTTTGATCTCGCTGAATTTCTTCTGCAATTCGGCCAATTCTTCTTGGGAAACAGTGCGGGTTGGATCACTCATGGTCGGGCAAAATCGCTGGAGAATCAGAATCGAAATGCTTAACTAACCGGTTCGACATTTCTCGTCCGATGCCTGCGCAAATTATCAAGATCAGCGGTGCGCGCCAGCACAATCTGAAGAATCTCCACGTTGAAATTCCTCGTGAGAAGCTGGTCGTGATCACGGGCTTGAGCGGCTCCGGCAAGTCGTCGCTGGCTTTCGATACACTCTATGCCGAAGGCCAACGCCGTTACGTCGAGAGCCTCTCCGCCTATGCGCGGCAATTCCTCGATCAAATGGAAAAGCCGGACGTCGATTTTATCGAAGGTTTGTCGCCTGCGATTGCCATCGAGCAACGCGGCGCCGGTGCAAACCCGCGCTCAACCATCGCCACGAC
>JBDTYN010000034.1:0-4654 GCA_040005675.1 Chthoniobacterales bacterium | reverse complement strand
TTTGCCGGGACCGGGTCGCTCGGGATCGAAGCCCTGAGTCGCGGTGCCGCCTCCGCGTTCTTTGTGGAAAAGGAGCTGGCGGCCGTCGCCGCGATCGAACGTAACTTCGTCCGAACTAAAGTCCGCGGCCGCGTGACCCGACAGGACGTGTTTCGGTTTCTGAGTGGTGCACGCCGAGATGAGCGATTTGATGTGATCTTTGCCGATCCGCCGTATGACGAGACTCCGGACGGAGAGCATTACACCGACCTTCTGTTAGCCAGCTCGGAGCTGGCAGCGATGCTTGCGCCCGATGGCACTTTCGTGCTGGAGAAGCGTCCCAACGAGCAACTGCCATCGGCAGTCTTATGGAACGTGACTCGGACGAAGAAATATGGCGCGACAGAGGTCTTGTTTCTCAAAGGGTCGGGATCGGTTGCGCGCGCTCCGACGAACGCCGGATGATTCGATTTTTCTACAATCTCCTCTTTCCGATCGGCCTTCTCCTCTTTCTGCCGGGTTACGTTCTCAAGCTCGTCCGACGCGGCAATTACAAGGCTAAATTCGGCGAGCGGCTCGGAATCTACGCTGCCTCCACGCGCGCGCGACTAGCGCAACGCCAGAGCATTTGGATGCACGCCGTGAGCGTGGGGGAAGTGCGCGTTGCCCTGAAGCTGGCTGCGGAGATGAAGCGCCTGGAGCCGGAGCTGTTTTGCATTCTCACGACCACGACGACGACCGGCATGCAGATCGCCACGAAGCAAAAACACGACTGGATTGAGGTGATCTACACTCCGATCGATTTCTGGCCTGTGATGCGCCGCGCCTTTGCGGTCATCCGGCCGCGACGCATCGTGCTGATCGAGGCGGAAGTCTGGCCAAACATGGTCGCGCTGGCACGGAGGAAGGGCATTCCGATCGCGCTGGTCAACGCGCGGCTCTCCCGACGTTCCGAACGCCGGTTTCAGCATTTTCAATCCCTGATCCGGTCGATGTTTGCGGCGCTTGATCTTGTCTGCGTGCAGGAGCGCGAGGACTTGCAACGCTTCGCAGCGCTGGGCGTGCGACCGGAAAGGATCCAACTGACGGGGAGTGTGAAATTTGACCCCGTGGGGTCGGCGATTCAATCGCACGACCACACGCCAACGGCCTCAGACAACGGCGACACTCCTCGGGGCGCCGTGCTCTTCGGCGGCAGCACGCATCGGGGCGAAGAAGAAATTCTTGGCCGCGTGCTATTACAACTCCGACCTGATTTCCCAAACCTGACTTTGTTCGTCGCACCGCGCCATACCGAACGGGTGCGAGAGGTTTGCACGGAACTGCGGGCGTTGTCGCTGGTTGTGCGTCTCGCGAGCGAATTACCGTCGCGAAGCGACGATCGTTACGATTGTGTCGTCCTCGATACGACCGGAGCTCTCTCGAGCTGGTATCGCTGTGCCACCGTTGTTTTCGTCGGCAAAAGTTTGACGGCGCGAGGGGGCCAGAATCCGGTCGAGCCGATTCTTGCGGCGAAGCCAGTCCTCTTCGGACCGCACATGGAAAACTTCAGCACACTCGCTAAAGCGCTTGTGGCACGCAACGCGGCTGTGCAGGTCGCGGACGTGGAGTCCTTATCGGGCGCCGTTGCGATGCTATTACAAGATCCGGAAACGCGGTTGATGCTGGTGCGCAACGCGCAGGAGGTTCTGGCGCCTCACCGCGGCGCAACGCAGCGTACGGCTGAGCTTTTGCGGGGTTTACGCGTGACCGTGGCCGCTCGATGAGACCTGCGGGATGCAAAAAACTTGCGCCTGTGCGCGCCGCTTCTGATATTGGCGCCCTTCGGTCGACCCTATCGTCCAGAGGCCTAGGACACCGCCCTTTCACGGCGGTAACACGGGTTCGAATCCCGTTAGGGTCGCCACTAATCGGCTTGCTGCGGACGCTCTCCCCGTTACAATCGTAAGAAGATGGAGAGCGACAGGGGATAAATCGAATGCCGTTGCGTGAGCCGCGCTATTGGTGCCTGGGGCTGCGCCAGACGGATTTTTTTGTATGATGAATAGTAGGAATGGGGTAGTGGAAAATGGGAGCGTTCCGGCTCAGACTCTGCCGCCTCGCGCGGTGGTTCCTCCGCCGGAAACGGATTCCGATCACGTGCACGATCCGATGAAGTTCAGCCTAGGCGATTTCGTCGTCGGGCAAAGCAGCGACCCGCTTCGCCCGCCGCCTGAGTTCACCGAGTGGCGCAACGCGGGCGCTTGGGAAGCCACACTCTACGAGCCGGAATTGCTCGGCAGCGCGAGCGCGCGCTCGACCATTCAGTATGAGGGCAAAGCGCACCAGGTTATCAATCTTTGCTCCTATAATTATCTCGGTCTGGCGAACCGGCCCGAGGTAATCGCCGCGGCAACGCGCGCATTACAAACTTATGGCGTCGGCGCCTGCGGCTCACCGACTCTTTCCGGCATGACCGATTTGCACCGCCAATTGGAACGGCGCGTCGCGGACTTTCTCGGTCGCGAGGATGCGATGCTCTTCAATAGCGGCTTCGGCGGAGCGCTCGGAACAATTTCGGGACTTTTGCGCAAGGCAGACGTCGCGGTGATGGATAATCGGTCGCATCTCAGCCTGCGCGATGGCGCGGTCCTGGCGCGTTCGCGCCTGGAGCGCTTCGAACATAACGATCCCGCCTCTCTCGATGCCGCGTTACGCCGCCGGAAAGGCAAACGCCAGCTCGTGATCGTCGAAGGAATTTATTCAATGGACGGCGACTTTGCGAGCCTGGAGGGATTACTCGACGTAGCGGAATCGCACGGCGCAAGCGTTTTCATCGACGAAGCCCACTCGATGCTTGCCTGTGGCGATCATGGGCGCGGGGCCGCCGAGCGGTTCGGCGTGGAGGACCGAATTCGTTTGATCTACGGAACGTTCTCGAAAGCTTTTGGTGCGCTCGGCGGTTTCGTCGCCGGGCCCTCGGAAACGATCGAGTATCTCCGATTCTACGCCCATTCTTACGTCTACTCGTGCGCGCTGCCTCCGGTGGTGATCGCGGCCATTCTGCGGGCGCTCGACATCGGGACGTCGGAACCGCAATTGCGCGCGCGCCTTTGGGAGAATGCCGACTATTTCCGGGCAAAATTACATGAGCTCGGAATCGACATCGGTCATTCCAGCACCTACATCATGCCGTTGGTTATCGGCGACCGCGGCCGAATGTACCGCCTCGGTCATGAGCTGCGCCGCCGTGGCCTTTTTGTCGCTCCGGTCGATTATCCCGCGGTGCCCGAAGAGGGCATCTGCTTTCGTGCCTGCGTCACAGCCAATCACACCCGAGCGGATCTGGACGAAGCGCTGAACATTCTCGCAGACACGCTGGTTCCGTCGCTGCTGCAGAAGGCCTGACAGAAAAGCGCGGTGCCCTCGAGCGCTTCATGTGCGGTGAATTAGAGCGCACATACAAGGCGCGTCAGCTCGAGGGGTTTCTTGACGTCCTGTTTTATCGCCGAATTGGCTTCGTCGTCGCGCGTTGTGCGGCGAAATTGAAGGTCGCGCCAGCCGCGATCACCATTCTCAGTGGCGCCTGCGGCATCGTTGCCGGCCATCTCTATTTCTACCGCAGCTTCGCCGTCAACATCGGGGGGATGTTCCTGCACATCGCCGCCAACACTTTCGATAACGCCGACGGCCAGCTTGCACGGCTGACGAATCGAACGAGCCGCTCGGGTCGCGTTCTCGATGGAGTGGCCGACCACCTCGTCTTTCTCAGTGTGTATTTGCATCTGGCCTTCCGCCACGTCTTCGCGGGTGGCTCGCCGGCGGTCTTCGTCCTCGCACTTGCGGCAGGGCTCAGTCACTCGTGCCAAAGCGCGATCGCCGATTACTGCCGCAATGGCTATCTCTACTTCGCCAATCGCCGCCCAGATGCCGATCTCCATCCAGTGGAGCGTGTCCGCGCAGAATACGAAGACCTCAGTTGGCGCGCAAATTTATGGCACAAGCTTCTGCTCCGTCTTTACATCAACTACAGCGCGCAACAGCAACTGCTGGCTCCGTCTCTGATCGAGCTGCGCGAAATCACGCGCGAGCGCTACGGAACCGAAACCCCGCTCTGGCTGAGCGAGCATTACGCGAGTGCGATGAATCCGATCACGAAATGCTTCAGCATTTTAACGACGAACACGCGCATGCTGTTACTCTTTGCGGTGCTCCTGCTCGGCCGACCGACCTGGTATTTCATCATCGAGATTTCGGCATTAAATGCGGTTCTCGCCTTTACCCTCGTGCGTCAAGATCGTATCTGTAGCGAGTTGATCGCCGCGCTCCGGGCACGAAGGCCCGAACCAGCCCCGGCCTAGATTGTGACGAGCGGGATTATCGTCAGCCAGGCGGACTCACGTGGCGAGCGCGACGCATTCATTAAGTTCCCGTGGCGCATTTACCGAAATGATTCCGCCTGGGTGCCGCCTTTGCTGATTGAGAGGAAGGAATTTCTCGATCGCAAACGCCACCCGTTTTACCTGCACGGTGACGCGGCCCTGTTCCTGGCGCGGCGCGGTGGAGAAATTGTCGGTCGGATCATGGCCAGCGACGATCCGAATTACAACGCGATCCACGAGTCGAATGTCGGCTGCTTCGGCTTGTTCGAATGCGTGGAAGACGTAGAGGTGGCGGCTGCACTTTTCGATGCCGC
>JBDTYN010000033.1:0-28632 GCA_040005675.1 Chthoniobacterales bacterium | reverse complement strand
GAGTATCGTAAGAGCCCGTGGCGCGCGAAGCGCCAATACCGAGCTGGACACAAAGCCGTTGCCGGGTAAGGAGGGAACCGCCTCAGGTGCGCGCGTGAAGGCGCCGAGTGGCGCAGCTCTCGACACGACGCAGCAGGCGCCCGGGGCTCACAGCGCCCTATTGCCCTATTTAGCCGCCCGGGGGTTTCCCGATGTTGCCGCGCCCGTAGTTCCGCAGCCCGCTATCGTCCATGGTCCGCTCGCGCATTCTTTGATTCGCGCGATTTACGGAAGCCATTGCCTGGTCTGCGGCGCGAGCGCGGGCGGTAAGTGAGTTCACGGAGACGTGCAGTCTGTTGGCCACTTCGGCCCAAGCGCGACTCTTCTCCCGCATGGCCACCACGGAGTCGAAGCTTGTTTTACTGCCCTCGGCAATCGAGTTGGCCACAAGTAGTTCGGTGAAACTTAAGCCGGTCTTGGCCCGCTGGCCCTTAAGCGTGGTGGTCGAGACCGACGTTTGCCCGGAAACCGCCGATACCATCGCCGATTTGCCATTGATGATCATATCCGATTTGGCGTCCAAACTCGCGAGCGCGTTTTTCAGAGGCGCTTGCTCCGCGTTGAAAGCATTGGTCGTGGGCGCACCAGGAGATACCTTCTTCTTGCCCGTGTCGGTATATCCTCCGCCTAGCAGACTACCGGCGGGAGGGGGAACCCAGACTGATCCTGCCCGCGAGGATGAACTTTGCGCCAGGCATGGAGTGATCGCACTAAAGGTAAGGAGGAGAGCGAGCATCTGGCTACGCGGTGTTTTCATGCCCTCAATGTTATGTCTCGAACGAGGTCCGTGCAAGAAGTCTAGCGAGCTACCTCGTTTCGTGCCGAGTCACTGACCGGCGAACCCGGTACGTGAAACGTTGGCGCAGTTTGAGCGATCAATGTCCGGCTCACGGCGTCGCGGCGCATTAGCCAATCTTTAGCACCGGCTCTATGAACCGTTAGAATCAGAATCGATCGCTCGTCGGACGATATCCCAGACGTGGCGTAGGTGGTCTTCTGTGGTTAGGATGTTGCCAAGACCCAGCCGCATGACAACGCGTCCACGGAGTCGTGTCTGCATTAGATAGGTCCGGCCAGCCGCGTTGATCGTCTGGACCAGACGACGGTTGAGCTCGTCGGCGACGGCATCTTCCGTGGCCTTATAGCGAAAGCAGACAACGCCCATGACAGTAGGAGCACAAAGCTCGAAGCGATAATCCCGTTCCAGCCAACTACTGAAAAGCTGCGCCAGGCGCAGGTGTTCGCGAATCCGCGCCGCCAAGCCTTCGCGACCGAAGGTCCGCCAGACCATCCACGCTTTGAGCGCACGGAAACGGCGGCCCAGTTGGACCCCATAGTCCATGTAATTAATTTCCGCGCCGGCTGCGTCGCCCCGCAGGTATTCCGGAACCAGAGTAAAAACCCGCCGCAACCGGTCGATATCACGTACGTAAAGGGTGCTGAAGTCGAACGGCACAAAGAGCATTTTATGCGGATTCACGACAATGGAGTCCGCTTCGCTGAATCCATCGACGGCCCAGCGTGCTTCTGGAACGACCGCGAGTCCACCTCCGTAAGCGGCGTCAATGTGCAACCATGTTCGGTGCGCGCGAGAAACGGCGGCAATCTTTCGCACAGGATCAACGCTGGCCGTCGAGGTAGTGCCGACGGAAGCGACAATGGCAAGCGGCCTATATCCGCTGCGGAGATCAGTTTCAATTGCTTCGTGGAGCGCCGAAACGTCCATGCAAAAGGCTTCGTCGCTCGGCACACGCCGCACGTTTGTCTCCCCCACCCCAAGCGCGATGGCGGCTTTTTCGACCGAGCTGTGAGCTTGATCGGAGGCGTAAATACGAAACACCGGCAGCTCCGGCCGCCCGGCGATACCACGCTCGCGGATAGACGTTGCCGCTTCTTCCCGCGCCGCAGCCAGGGCATGCATCGTCCCAATCGAGGCTGTGTCATAGACGACCCCTTGAAACTCGTTAGGTAGCCCTAACCACTGTTGCAACCACTCAAGCACGCGCGTTTCGAGTTCAGTGGCGGCGGGAGAAGTGCGCCAGGTCATTGCGTTTACGTTCCACGCCGCCGCGATCATCTCCGCGAGAATCCCGGGCGCGGTCGTCGTGGCGCCGAAGTAGCCCATGAATTCGGGGTGCGCCCAATGAACGATTCCCGGAAGAACGACCCGGTCGACGTCGGCGAGAATTGCGTCGAGCGATTCGCCCTTCTCCGGCGCTTGAAGGGATAAACCGCTTAGAATATGTCCCGGCTTCGCGTTGGGCGAGATGGGGAGTTGCGAGATGTTTTCCCGGTAGTCAGCGATCCAATCCGCGATTTCGTGAAGATGCTTTCGGAATTCCTCGGGAGGAATGTCGCCCAGCTGCCCGGTGGCCTGCTCCGTTCGTTCGCGGCTCTCCACTTTTGTCATTCTGAGCAAAGCGAAGAACCTCGCAAGATTCCTCGCGGCATGCGGAACCGGAAATTGCTGCCGAGACCCTTCACTTCTCTCGCCTTTCCTTCAAGATAACAGGTGCGCCGGGCGTTTTTTGCTGCGTCCGCGCTCCTTGTTTGCGGCCATCCTGCCGCCGACGAACCAATCGCGGCCGACACCTTTCGACAACAGTTGCTCGCCAAACGGATAGCCGCCGTGTCGGAAAAACCAATAGAACGCCCAAAAAGTGCTGATTGAACGCTCCGCAACCCAGAGGGGCGCCCAGAGAATAACTAACGGCGGAAAGAATTTCCGCGCGCCTCCTCGCAGCCATCCGCGGAGCGCCAGAAGCCAGGCAACTGCCATGAACCCGCAGATGGAAAGCAGTGCGCCCGTCCTGCCACCGAGGAGCGTGCAAGTAATTACCGCCGGCAGCAACGCAGCGAAGACTGCCGTCTTTGTGCGTAGCGCGAAGTCTTCGTAGGCCTGGCGCGGGCGCTGTTCTCGCCATTTTCGCAGCGTCGGCGCGCGCTTTTCGATGAAGAGATCGTTCGCATAAGAGATGGTTGCACCGGCCCGCGCGAAGTGGCGGACGATCTCTTCGTTGTCGAAGAGCACATCGCCATCATAGTGACCGACGCGTAGAATGGTCTCACGCCGGAAGGCGCAGGTGCCGGGATAATCGGCTGCGCACAAGGTGGCGCGATTTATCAGCATGCGGGCGGCCTCCATGCGCGCCCACGAGGGAAGCGGCGAGAGGTAATTCTGCGGTCGGACAACTTCAAAGCTTTCGAGAAGTCCCGCGATTTCGGCAATGTTGGCGGGCGTGTAACGGATGTCGTCGTCGGCCAGGATGATCTTCTCATGACCGGCCAATTCGACGCCGGTATGAATGCCGTTAACTTTGTCGTTCAGGTAACCAAAGCGGCGATCGACTTTTTCGTGCCGCGCCAGCGCGGACCAGATCCCGCGGTGTTGCTCGAAAATCTCAGGCGGTGATCCGTCGACGATGAGCACTTCACAATCCGCTCTCCCAAGCAGCTGAAAATACCGGGCAAGCTCAAAACTTTCATCCGCGGAGAAATTGCTCCGCCGAATGGGCAAAAGATAGGTGCACTGGTTCACGAGAATGAATAGTGCACCCGTCCTCGCATGCCGGTCTCGGCATCCTCCCCGGAACGAGCACTCATTACCTGATCAACCTTCTTGTTCAGAGAAAAGTTCGCGATGGCGAGGACGCCGTCGCCAGCACGCGAGACGCGTGCGCTACCCAGAGCTGTCATCAAAATGCGAACCCGAAACTGAAATGGAAGGCACCGAAATCTTCGTGCTCATGCGGATCGGGATTAACGCCATAATCAACGCGGACCGGCCCGATCGGTAGCTTGTAGCGCAGGCCGGCGCCGATGGCATACCGCATGTCACTTAGGCTCGCATCAAACGTTGCAAACGGATCCTCTGAGCTGGGCAGCAGGTTTCCGGCGTCCCCGAAAAGAGCGCCCTCCAGTTCGCCGAAAATCGGAAAGGTATATTCCACATTAAAAACCGTGAAGAATTCGCCGCCGACGGGGAACCCGTGCCGATCGTGCGGGCCGAGATCGCGCTCAGCGAAACTCCGGACGGTTGTGCTGCCGCCATTGAAGAAACGTTCGTCGATCGGAATAATGACACCGTTGGTTTCGCTGTGCAGCGAATGAATGATGCCGACTCGCCCGCCAAATGCGAGCGACGAACGCTGCAACCAGCTCAGCTGCGGGCCCGCACCTGAGGCACCCAGGTCGGTCGTCGTGGGAGTCTTGCGGCTGAATGGGAGAAAATACGTGAGACGACCTGTGCTCCGGATGAAATCTATGTCGCTTCCGAGGGCGCCCGCAGCGACGTCAACGGTGTTATCAAAGACGAATCCGCGCGTCGGGATCACTTTGCTGTCGCGCAGATCAAGCGTTTGCGAAAGGCCGACCGAGCTGACGAAATAAGAAGTCGTCCCGAGGAGATCCTTTGGAAAAATGTCAGCTGAGGTAATCTCCACGTGGCGCTGAGACACGATCAACCCCAGCTCATAATGTTTGCCAAATTTACGCGTCAGGTCGAGGCGGCCGCCAAGTTCGAATTTTGTGTATCCTTCGAAGTCGAAAGTCAGCGCCGAAAGCCTGGCTTTGAAACCGAAGTCGGTCTCGAAGAGATAGGGATCTTCCCAGAGAATTTCGCCCTTGTAGCCGCGCTGGTTGTATTCCACGGAAGTCGTGAGCGGCCGTCCATAACCGAAGAGATCGCGGTCGCGGTATGAAAGGCCCACGATCCCACCGACGTAAGACCCATAGCCAAGGGAAAATCCGAACTCTTTGCTCTTTGCTTCCTCCGCCGAAATATCGAGGCGCAGGAGATTTCCGCCGATGGGTGTCGGCTTGATTTGGAGGATGTTAAAGAGTCCGGTTCGCATCAAGTTGCGGAATTTTTCGTCGAGCACGTCCGGGCTGTAGGTCTGACCGCTCAGTTTTGAAAACCGGCGCTCAATATAACTTGGGCGCAGTCGCTGGAGCCCGTTGACTGTCACGCCGTCGAAGTGATAAAGCGGCCCCGGCGCAATGCTGACCTGCACTGGCACATGGTTGTTGCGCGCGCGCGTCGGATCCCCGGTCGCATCCACTTTGACATTGTAATAACCGCGCGCTTTGAAATAGCCCTGCAGCCGGCGCGGAATGTCGGCGACACGCTGATCGGTGTATGGCCGCTCGACAAGATCAAGCATCTGGCCATGCAGCGCCTCGGCCCCATAAATCGTATTACCGGTAAATGAGATCTCGCCAAAAAAATACTGACGCCCTTCCGTGATCGGAATGGTGGCGTCGATTTGTGCGGTCTCCTGCCGGAAGTGGTAGATTGGCGCCGCCACCTCCGCTTCGAGGAATCCCTCCGCAATATAGAGGCGGTGGACCAGATTGGCACCTTCCTCGACGTCCGCTGCTACGAATGGCAGTTGTTTCTGCAGCTTGGAATACCGTTCGCGCGTTGGTCCGACCGCGTAATCGAACAGCTTCTCTGTCGCTTGGTGTTGATTCCCGACAAAGAGCACCTGCCCAAGACTGACGAGCGGGCCTTCTGTGATGTCGAGCCGGAGGCGGTTTCCAGATTCAATCGCGTAATGAACATCAACCTTCGCATAGCCGTGCTTGCGGTAGAAAAGTTCGAGGAAAAATGCGATGTCGTCGCCGCGGGCCGCGGTCAACCCGAGTTCATCGACGGTCGTAATCTGCTCCTTCAATTGGGAACGCAATTCCTGGTCGCTGAAGGCCTGCTCACCGTGAAACTCGATTATGCTCGCGCTCTGCGCCCGCTTGTCTTGGGCGCGAGCCACGGCCTTGGCTCGCCGATCTTTCTCTTCCAGGCGCGGAGCGTCCACGGCGGTCTGTCCGAGAGCGAATTTGACCGTCAGAGCGCCTGCCCAAATCAGAAAGCAAACGCGTCGCATCTCAGCGGAATCGGATCAGATATTTCACGAGGCCACGGAAGTCGCCACCCACGCCGATGTCGCCGATGACCACAAATTGCTCGTTAATCTTATAGCGTGCAGTTGCGGATTGCTGCCCGGTCCGCGGATCTACATTTCCAACATCCACCTGGAGACGATTGAAGACCGAGTTGCTTTTGGTGGCGGCGCCCTTTTTGAAGACTTTGCGATACAACTGCTGGACGAGAAGCATTGCGGCGCGCCCCGCGAGCACGTTGTTGTTCCCGGTTAACTCCTCCCGGGTCGTGCCCGTGGCGAGGAGGGAGATAATCTCCTCCTGCGGCAAGGGCGGCTCGCTCGTAAAGACCGCTTCCGGCGCGAGCGAAGATCCGTAAACGTAAACGTGCACGGTGTAGTCGCGAATCAAGGACGTCCCATGCAGATCGATTTTCGGGTTAAAAGAATCGCCGGGATCGAAGTAAAGAAAACCGTAGGCGATTTCGAGCCGGCTGAAGGGTAGCGTCGCCTCAACTTTTTCAAGCCGGACGACTCCCTGTAAACCCGGATGCAGGCCGGTGCCGGTCAGATGCAGATCAACAATCGCACCACCGTTGGCCAAGTTTCCCCGGACCAAAAACGGATCTTTGGTTTTAACTGCGACATCGAATTTCCAATCGCGAAGGGGCGGGGCCGGAAAGGAGAGGTCAGGACGATCGGACGACGATGGTTGGGGCGCGGGTCGCCCGGGCAGACCGATGGGGATCAGATCGATATTTTTCAGCAGCGAACTATCGCGCAGGGCAACGTTTCCGGTCACGCTGGCGGTCGCGAGAGGACCGGTGACGCGCACGTCGGCATCGGCTCGTGCAGTGAGCGAATCGTTTCGCGCGACCAGGACGCTGTTGGCCTTGAGTTGAAAATCCAGGACTGGCTCGGTCAGTTTCGGGAACGTCACTCGTCCGCCGACTGTAAACGGTCCACCTGCCAGGTCGCCGCCGAAGCGTTCAAAGGTCAAGGTGTCCTGCGCAAACACGAGGCGCGTCTTGAAACCGCGCAGAGCGGGAAGCGTCGCGTTACTGAAACGCGCAACGTTCACCGTCATGTCGCCAGTTCCGCTGAAGACCGGCTTCGCGACAGTGCCGTTGATATTCACGTCGAGCGCGAGATCGCCGTCGAGCTCATTCAGTGCCGGCACAAATTGCCGGACAAAGTTCACCGAACTGCGCGGCAACTGCATCTTCGCGGTGATTGGGGTTTTCTCATCAAACTTCCGATCATGCAGGATCTGGCCCACGTTGAGTGGCATGTTCGCCTGGAGTTGGAGCGGCTGGATGCGCGCCTGCTGAAGCTTGCCCGTGAGCGCAAGCTGATTGTTCTGCGTCTGGAGGGTTAAATCGAAGCTGGCGGGCTCGAAGTTTTTAAACTGTTCCGAGCGCAGGTCGCGCATCTGCAAATCCACCCGCGCTTGCAGATTCTCGAGCGTGCCCTGGGCATCGAGCTTCACGTTCATCGTTCCCGATACGGCAGGTTTCGCGCCCAAGTCTTCGAAGAGCCGCTTCAGATCGAGGTTTTCGGATTGAAACGTCGCGACCACCTTTCCGTCTGCCGGAAATAAGGGGCGCTCACTGCCCAGATTGCTCCAGACAAAAGGGACGGAAATGTAGCCGGCGGCGTATTTCGCGGTTCCCTGGTCGATCTGTATCTTGGAAACCTCGAGAGTCGAACCTTTCGCCTGCACGATTGCTTGGAAATCCATCTTGTCGCTCGCCAGGAAAATGATCGGAATATCGAGACCGCCGGGCGTGTAACTCGCGTCCACATTCGCTTGCAAGGCCCGCGCGTCCGCGTAGCGACCACGCTCCAGTTTGAGCTTGAGCTGACCGGTATTTTTAAAATTCGTGAAATTTCCGTTCCCCTGCCAGTCCACTGTGACGGCTCCAGCGAGTTCGCTGTCGTTGCCTGAGGCTTTTAGTAATGGCTTGAGCGCGCTGAGATCCGCCACCCTAGCCAGGAGCTTTCCGCTGTACTGATACGGCGGTCGCAGGTCGACCACCGCGTTTGCGGCGAGAAAATCACTCTTGTTTAGCTGCACGCTCAGATCGTTCAGATAGACCACGCTCTTCACGATCGCGCACTGCGCGTTTATCTGTGGAACCGCCAGCGTCCGCGCCGTCAGATTTCGGCCGTAAAGCGACAGCTGCCCATCGGCGAGACCCTGCTCGAATCGAATCTGTCCGGAGGCTTCCAACGGTCCCGTAATTTTATTCGGTGAGCCTGCAATCCAGTAGTCGGCTAGCTCGGACGCGCGCACCGAAAGATCGAGTGTGGCCGGTTGTTTCGCGACATCCTGTAGCTCGTCCGGCAGCCGGTAATCCCCACGCACAAGCACGCTATTCTGTTTTCGCTCGGCCGAGAGCCCCTCGAGTGTAACACGCTCGTTCACGCTGGCGACGTCGGCGTGCACCGCATCAAGCAGATAATCCGCGGATTGCACGTCGCTGATTTCCAAATGGCTCCTGGATTGCAGATCGCGGTAATAGAGTTTGGTTACATTGGTCGGTGGCATCTGTTTTGAAAATGTCAGCCGCCCGGTGATTTTGCCGGCTCTCGTGCCTGCGGAGACGAGGTTGCTGCCGCTCAGGTTAAAATCGCCACGAAGCGTCGAGCCAGAGATTTCCACCCGACCGTTCACCGCCGCCGCGCCCGCGATCGACTGTGGGAGCCCTGCTGTGAGCGAGCCCAGTTCCGGGAGATCCGCGGTGAGATCGAACCTCGCCGGCACCCGACCAAACTGACGAATTTGTTCGGGTAAATCAGCCGAACCAGCCACGCGAATTCTGTTCGCTCCGCGAACTAGCTCCGCTGTATCCACGGTCGCCTTACCGCCCTGCACGACGACGCGCGCGACGCACGAGTCAACCGCAAATTTCCCCTCATGCAGATTAGCGAGCTGCGCTGTCAGCGTGCCGTTCCAGGATCGCGGACGATCAATTACCCCGCTTCCTTCAATCGCGATGCGCTCGATCTGACCGCCGAGCGTTCCCGGCGTCTTGCCGGCATAAACGCTCAGCTCGTCACCAGAAATGCTCTGCGCGACGAGGCGCATCTTCGTCTCCACCGAAGTCGTCGTTTGCGAGAGGCCGACGGAGCCGGCGAGCGTTCCTTCTGCGAGCGATGCATCGATCACCACCTCGAGCTTTTTCTCGTCGATATGCGAAGCGTCGAGATCGAGGAGTCGAATTTGCGTCTTGTTGTCGAGGGCGAGTCCGCGCACGACAAGGTTTTTGCCGGTATAAGAGGTTTGCGTGGCGACATTCATCCAGGCGTTGCCGCTCGGAATTTGTAACTTCGCGATCCGCAGCTCGCCCGACTTGTTGGGGAGCAGGTCGAGATAGATGTGCTCGAGCACGAGGTCGTGCGGGGTCGTGCGGACCGTCAAACTTACGTCCGAGAGACGAAGTCGTTCCGGGAAAATCGTCGGCAGCGTGATCCGTTCGTCGAGCTTGGGAATCTTCGGCTCTACCGGGGTTTTATCCGTATTGAGAACGATCCGTGCCGAACGCACTTCAATGTTTTCAACAAAGTTCGAGACTCCCCTGCGGATTAACGCGCCAAGGCTGTAGTCCAAACGAACGGAGTCTATGTCGATTGATTCGACCGTCGTCGGACCGGTTGGGACGACATGGAGATTCCGAATGGTCAAACCGGTAAAGACCGTTCCCTCGGCGCGAAAATCCACCTTCAGATTTGCCTTGGCCGCGTAGTGCAACGCGACCGCCCGGCCGACGCTCAGGAGCAACGGTCGGTGGAAGATCAAAATGGCGCCGAGCAAAACCGAGAAGACAACTGCCAACCGACGGAGTCCCCGTCTGCCCTGACCGGCGCCTGGCTTGGCAGACCCGTCCACGAGGCGGCTAATCTATTTCCCCGTTCATAAAGAGCAACTTAAGGCCTCCGCAGGCGTCGTCCGACGATTTTTGCGGCCAAGACAATCGGGACGGTCGTATGTCAATTACTTACGTCAATGGACGAAATTCCCCCGGCCCTGTGCATCCCGGTTTACGGACCTCCCGACTGTCCCACCGGAAAAGTGCTCACCTTGGCGAAAATGGGCGAAATGGATGATTTCCATGTGCGAGTCCGAAAGGCGTTGAGTGACCTGGTGGAGGAAGCCACCTTCCCCTGTCTTGGCGCGAAGGCCGCGTTCAACTCAAATTCCCAAACCGTCCAAGTCTACGATCCACTCGGCTCGGAAGGAGCGACGCGTCAACTGCGCCGCGATCTTTACCGTTTCACGCGGTCGTCCATACGGCACGCAAGCGAATATGCGACATTTATCGCTGTTTTCCGGGGGCCGCCTGGTCTGAGCGAAGCGGGTTTTGAAGCCGCCTTTTGGCAGCAGCTACAGGAACTGCACAACGCCGACGCGGACTACTTCACCTGGGATCCAACGGTAAGCTCGGACGTAGACGATCCGCAGTTTTCCTTCAGTTTCGCGGGCCAGGCACTCTACGTTATCGGGATGCACTCGACCAGCTCGCGTCAGGCACGCCGATTCCAGTGGCCAACGATGGTGTTCAACCCGCACGAACAATTCGAGCGGCTGCGTGCGGAAGGAAAATGGCGGCGCATGCAGGAGACGATTCGCGCCCGGGACGTGGCTCTGCAGGGAAGCATCAATCCGATGTTGAGCGATTTCGGCGAGGTTTCGGAGGCGCGGCAATATTCGGGCCGGGCGGTGGATGAGAGTTGGCGCACGCCGTTTGTTCCGGCGAAACCCGCAACGAAAGGCAAGTGTCCTTTTGCCCACTAAGGCAGCAAGCGTCATGCTTGCAAACCCACACGGGTCAGCTGGAAGATTGCGTTGCTTTTTCTCACCACATTCGCACCTGTGACGAAGTCCCGCCTCGAGCCCCAGACCGGCACCGCCTTCGAGTTGCATGCGGGACAGACGCTTCGCGTCATCGATCTTGAAGGCGAACAGGTCGCCGATCTCACCGCCTTTGCACGCTCCGACCCGACCGAGTGGCTTTCTTCCGGTCGCAGCATCGACTACGCAAACACGATTTATCTTAGCACCGGACATTTGCTCTATTCCAATCGCAGCCTCCCGATGTTCACGATCATTAAGGACGTCGTCGGCCGACACGATTTTCTCCTCACGCCCTGCAGCCGCGAAACGTTCGAGATCATCTACAAAAACACCGATCCGCACCCGAGTTGCTTCGAGAATCTTTGGCGCAATCTGGCGGAGTTCGGCATCGCGCCGGATTCCATCCCGACCACCTTCAACATCTTCATGAACGTCGAGATCGATCCCGATGGCACGCTCAAGATTTTGCCGCCGCGTTCGAAAGCCGGCGATTCGATTACGCTTCGCGCGGAGGCGGACCTGATCGTCGGCCTGACCGCCTGCTCTGCAGAATTGTCGAACAACGGTCGCTTCAAGCCAATCGGATACGAAATATCTTCAGCTGATTAGCCTAACGAGTGGCGTACACGCCTCCTAAGGCGGAGTTCGCGATTGCAGACCGCTGCCGAAGGCGTGACGCTTTGGCGTCATGTCTCCCGATCGGCTTTTTGATTACCTTGAAGGAAATCTGCCTGCTGTGGAGCGCGATAAACTCGAGAACGATCTTCTGACGGACTCTCATCTGCAACGCGAGCTCTCCGTAGCACGGCGGATGCATGCCGGAATGCGCGGATCGCGCGAAGTCGATCCCGCAGTTGGCGGCTCGCATCCGAACGAGGCCCCGGCGAGCCGCGTTGGACCGAGGGTGGCCGCCGCATTTGCCGGACTCGTTGCGTTAAACGTGCTGTTCGGGATTTACTTCATTGTCCACCATGAGTCCCGCAAACCCCCGGCCGCACGAGCTGCGCAGCACGTGGTGATTCCCCCGATCATGGGCGTAGAAGAGTGGACTGTTTCCGCTTCGCCAGAGACGCGCGATGACATCGCCGGCACGATCATTGTCCTTGCACAGCAGTGCGGCGGCAGTGCAATCCGCGGCTTGACCGACGAGAAGGGAATTATCGTTTTGGCAGATATCCCGGGAGAGCGGGAGCAGGACTTTCGCACGCGCCTTCGTGCGCTAACATCCCTGACAAGCGTCGTACCGGAAACGTTGGAGCCGACGCGCATCAACAGGGCCGGGGAAAAGAAAAGTTTTCGCATTCAGATCCTCACCAGCGCCAACGCATCACGTTAGGCGCGAGGTGTGTCGTTGTGTCCATGATCGCGATAACGTTCGCCTTGCCGGCCGAAAGTTCGGCGTTCAGGGCCAGGCTGACCAGTCCGACGAACGACCGTCACTCGACTGCATTTAACGGCCAAATTCATGGGCAGCGAGTGGCGATCCTGCACACTGGCGTCGGCGACAGAGTGGCTGCTCCGCGCGTAAACGCTTTCCTCGAGGGAAACGATCTCCGTTGTTTGATCAGCGCCGGATTCGCCGGCGCGCTCGACTCTGATCTGTCCGTCGGCGACATCGTCATATCCCGAAATTTTTCGCACCCGCAGTTGCTCGATCTTGCGAGGCGTTCCATTGGAGGGCCCGTGCATTCCGGGCAGGTAGTCAACACCTCGCGCGTAGTCGAGTTTGCGCTCGACCGCCGCCAACTTGCAGAACGCACCGGCGCGATAGCGGTGGACATGGAAACGGAGTCGATCGCGCGACTCTGCGCCGCCAGACATCTTCCGATGCTTTCTCTGCGCGCCATCAGCGACACAGCCGTTGCGCCCTTTCCTGCCCCCGCGGAAATTCTCTTCGACATCGATATTCAGCGCACTCCATACCTGCTTCTCGCTCGACATCTTCTCCGTCACCCGGACACGGCTGGACGGCTGATCCGATTCAGCCGGCAAATCGCCCATGCGCGTATGTCGCTGGCGAATGCGCTTTCCGCGGTGCTGCAGAACCTGCCGGCGTAAGTCGAGAACGATCAGGCGACGAATCGCGTCGGCTCGACGTGCACCAGAACGTCAGCGATCCGCGGATCGGTCTCACGGATCGCGCGCTTCACTTCGTGCGCAATGTCGTGGCCGTCGCGCACGGAAATCGTGCCATTGACGCCGACATGAAGATCGACATAAAACCGCAGACCCATTTTGCGAACCAGACACTTCTCAACTTCGCACACGCCATTGACAGATGTGGCTGCGGCTCGAACGCGCGCGGTGATCTCGCCGCGTGGAGCGGTATCAAGCACCTCGTGCAAAGCCGGCGTAAGCAGGCGCACCCCGTTGGCGCCAATTAAGGCACAGGCGAAGAGCGCGGCCCAATCGTCCGAGCTTTCCCAGCCTTCGCCGCCGACGAGCGCGATCGAGATACCGACGAAGGCTGCGGCGGAAGTCATCGCATCGGTCCGATGATGCCACGCATCTGTTTGCACGGCCGTGCTCTCGACGTTTCGGCCTAACCTGATGACGGAGCGGTAAAGCAGTGCCTTCACGAGAATCACCACGACGAGGACCACGAGCGTGAAGGGAGCGGGGGCGTGATGCGGCAGAAAAATTTCGCGCACGCTTTGCGTCGCAATGCCGAGGGCTGCGGCGAGGACACCCAAGGCGACTACGACCGCGGCGAGGGGCTCCGCTTTGCCGTGACCATATGGGTGTGAGGCATCGGGAGGCCGCGCGGCAAATCTGAGTCCTCCCCAAATCACGAAGGAACCCGCAATGTCGAGGGCGGATTCGACCCCGTCGGCAATCAGCGCATGCGAGTTCCCGAGTAATCCGGCGGCGATTTTCGCCGCCGCGAGCACCGCATTGATCAGCATCCCCATGAGCGCCACGCGCGCGCCGGTTTGCAGATTGCCGGAGACAACGTCCGATGTAGGATGACCCGCCGAAGGCATCAATGAGTGGAATTATACGCGCCGCGGTTTACGAAACACACGGAAATCCAGCGGACATTTTGCGTGTAGTCGAGCAGGAGTGGCCCGAGCCGGGCCCGGGGGACGCGGTCGTGAAGATGGCTGCAGCGCCGATTAATCCCGCGGATCTTAACGCCATCGAAGGCAAATACCCGATTCGGCCGACTCTGCCGGCAACGCCCGGAATGGAAGGCGCCGGAGTAGTCGTAGAAATCGGGCAGTCTGTCACTAACGTGAAAGTCGGCGATCAAGTTATTCTGCCGCACAATTTCGGAACGTGGCGCGAAGCGTGTGCGGTCGCTGCCGAAAAGCTCGTCGTCGTGCCGCCGGAGATCGAGCCGGTGCAGGCCGCGATGCTGAAAGTCAATCCCATCACCGCATGGCGAATGCTGCACGACTTCGTCCCGCTGCAACGCGGCGACTGGTTCATCCAGAACGCGGCCAATTCGGCAGCGGGGCGGGCGGCGATCCAGATCGCGCATGAGCTCGGATGGAAAAGCGTCAACGTCGTGCGCCGGCCGGAGTTGATTGAGGAACTGCGTCAGGAGGGCGGCGACGTTGTCATCGTCGATGGAGAAAAGTTGCGTGAAGAAGTCAAAGACCAGACTGGGGGTGCGGCGATTCGTTTGGCGCTAAATGCTGTTGGCGGGGAAAACGCGCTGCGCCTCGCAAACACACTTGCCGCGGACGCGACGATGGTCACTTACGGAGCAATGAGCTTGCAACCGCTGCGAATTCCAAACGGGTTGCTGATCTTTAAAAACCTGATCTTCCGCGGTTTTTGGGTGAACAAATGGTACGAGAGCGCGTCACCAGAGCAGCGCGCCGAAACGTTCGCGCCGCTTTTCGAGATGGCGAAGCGCGGATTGCTTCGGACGAAGATCGAGGAGATTTACTCGTTAGGCGAAGCAAAGAGCGCCGTCGAGCACGCCTCTCGCAATCAGCGGAGCGGCAAAATTGTATTTCGTCTCAGCGCATGACCCTGCTCTCATCCTGAGCCGCGAGAGACGGCGAAGGATCTCGCATTCGGAGTTTGGAATGCGCACCAGCCGCAACGCTCTAACAACTGTGTGAGGTCTTCGCTCCGCTCCAGGATGACAAATTTTCATCGGGCTTCACGCGGTTTACACGTGCAGGCGTGTTATCCATGATTCGCCGGTTTTCTCGGGCTGAAAAAGAAATACGATCCCGACGAGCGTTTTCAGAGTGATTGGTATCGCCACCACCGCGCCCTTTTTGCAGCGGATGAACTTTCCCGCATGCCAGCGATAATTGTCGTTGGCGCGGGAATTAACGGGGTTACGGCCGCGCTCGAATTAAAGAGACGCGGCCATAAAGTTGTTCTAATCGATCCCGGTCCGCTGCCGCATCTGCTCGCCGCCTCGACTGATATCAGTAAAGCCGTTCGCGCCGCTTACGGCGCGGACGAAGAATATACCGCGCTGGCAGAACGCTCGATCTCGCTCTGGCGAAAGTGGAATGAAGATTTTGGCGCCGAACTTTATCACGAGATCGGCTTTCTCTTCATGCGTCGGCGCCCACTGGAGCCGGGCGATTTCGAGTATGAAAGCGTGAAGGTGCTTGAACGGCTTGGTCACAAAGTCGAACGAATCGACTCAGCGCAGCTGCGAAATCGTTTCCCCGCCTGGAATGCGCAACTTTATCAGGATGGATTCTTCGAGTTCGCCGCGGGTTATGCGGAAAGCGGTCGCGTGGTCGCGCTACTGATTTCGCTCGCAAAAGCGCTCGGCGTCGAATTGCGCGAGGGCAGTCGATTTGCTGGCTTGGATGAAGCAGACGATCGCATAAAGGGCGTTCTCCTTCACGATGGACAGCGTATCCAAGCGGACATTGTGGTGATGGCGGTCGGCGCATGGACGCCGCTTGTATTGCCATTCGCGCGAAACTTTTTCCGCGCCAGCGGGCAGCCCGTGTTTCACCTGAAGCCAGGAAACCCGGAGCTCTTTGTTGCGAAAACTTTTCCGGTTTTCGGCGCCGACATTTCGACGACCGGTTATTATGGATTTCCGGTCGGCCGCGAAGGCGTGGTCAAAATTGCAAACCACGGTCCCGGACGAGAAATGTCGCCGGAATCCACCAACCGCGTGGTCACGGCGGAAGAAGAAAACAGTCTGCGCGAGTTCTTATCCTCAACTTTTCCGTCTCTTGCCGATGCGACTATCGTCGACACGCGCATCTGTTTTTACTGCGACACGCATGATGGAAATTTTTGGATCGCGCCGGATCCGGAACGACCGGGCTTAATCGTTGCCGCCGGCGACAACGGTCATGGATTCAAATTCGCGCCCGTCCTGGGCGAACTCATTGCCGATGCGGTCGAAGGCAGGGTGAACCCGCTTTCGCAAAAATTTCGATGGAGGCCGGAAGTCCGCCCTGGCGCAGAAAAAGAAGCCGCCCGGTGTGCCCAGAATGACGCTATTTAAGTGTAGGCATGGTCCTCGCCGTCATCCTGAGTCGCGCAGACGGCGAAGGACCTCGCTCACGAAGCTAGAAAGGACCAGGACCCTAGAACGTCCCATCAGCCTGTGCGAGGTCCTTCGCTTCGCTCAGGATGACAGAGCTTGAGGGCGCGAGTTATTGCGAAGCCGGCTCGGTTTTCCGTTGCCGTTTTAACAACGTGATCTGCTTGATCCTTGCAGAGTCTGACGGGCTCCAGGTCGCGACGTCCGGGTCGTCTTTGAAGGCGTTGTGCACGATTCGACGCTCGTAGGAATTCATTGGCTCCAGCTGCAGCGATCGACCGCTGATCCGAACGCGTTCGGCGAGGTCACGAACACGTTGCACAATCCGATCTTCGCGCATCGAGCGATACATCTCGCAATCGACAATCACTTTTTGCGCATCTTTGTCTTTCGCCTGGATCAGCCGATTGAGAAGAAATTGGATTGCTTCGAGCGTTTCCCCTTCAGGGCCGATGAGACGGGCGCTTTCCTCCATGTAGATCTGTAGCGTCGGGTTGCCACCTTCGCTTTGCGTTTCTTCGATTTGCACGACGAAACCAAGGTAACCGAGCATTGTGTCGAGTAGTTCCTTCGGGCTCATGGTCGTCCTTTGCGCGAACGCTTGCCGGCCGATGCAACTTTCTCCAGAACGGGGGCCGGTTGCCGCTGGTTCTGCCAAAGCTGCAGAATCGTGAACAGGTTTTGCGTCGTGTAATACAATGCCAGCGCCGCCGCGAAATTGTAACAGAAAAATAAAAAGATCAGCGGCATGAACATCATCACCTTCTGTTGAGTTGTATCGCCGGTTTTTGGCGTCATGCGCATCAGCCAGACGTTTGTCAGCCCCATGAGTAAGGGAAGGATGTTCAGCGGCCAGTCCAACCCGGGAATATGAGCGACGGTGTCTGGCTGCGACAAGTCGTGCACCCAGAGAAAACGCGCGTTCCGCAATTCGACCGCCTGGCCGAGCATGCTGAGTAATCCGAAAAAGATCGGGATCTGGATCATCATGGGCAGGCAACCACCGACCGGATTTACTCCGTGCTCCTTGTAGAGCTTCATCACTTCCTGGTTCATCCGCGTCGGATCGTCCTTGTACTTCTCGCGCAGTTCTTGCATTTTCGGCGAAAGCGACGACATCCGGCGCATCGATTTGTTCGCTTTGTTCTGCAACGGCCAGAGCACGCCTTTGATGATCGCGGTCAGCAAAAGAATCGCGATGGCGTAATTGCCGACCCAACCATGGAGCCAATTCATCAGGTTGAGCAGGGTCTGGCTGACGAGCTTCCAGGTCCCGAAATTCATGATCTCGGCTTCGTTGTGCTCGAGCTTTGCCAATCGTCCGTAAAGCTTCGGGCCCGTGTAGATCTGGAATCTGAGCGTGGCGCTCTCTCCCGGTGGTAACTCGAAAGCGGGCATTGCCATCGCGCCTTCAATCCCCGGCAGTGCTAACCCTTCCGAACCCCTCGTCTCGAAGCGACGACCCCAGACCTCGATCGCCTTGGCGTTCAATGGCGTGACGAGCGTCGTGAAAAACTGGTTGCTCATTCCTGCCCAATCCGCGCCGCTGAGTTTCTCCTGATAAAATTCCTGCGCCGGGCGCTTCTGCATGCCGAAAAACTTATTCTGCTCCGCGAACCAGCCGACATCGGTGCTCCTGGCTTTCCCAGCGATGCACCAGACGAGGCGCGTGTAACTCGGCATGTCCCGAAGGTGAATTGGAGTCGCTGAGCCGAGCGTAACGAAATATCCAGCCTGCTTGAAAATCTCAGGACCGTCGTTGTGAAGTTCGACGTCCATCAAAGCGACGAAGTTGTCTTTCGCGTCCGGGCTGGCCGCGAACGAGAACTTCTTTCGAATCGTGACGCGATCCGCGCCCGATCGCTCGAATTGCACTGAGCCGTCCGGCTGACGAGCGATCGAAAATTCCTGAAGCGCCGGAGCGGCAGGCTGTTCCACGATGGCGCCGATCGGCGTCCGATCGGCCGCATTCAGCATGACCTTGTGGCCATTTTCGGCGGCGTGGTTGAGCAGGAGCGCTTCGCTGATCGCTCCGCCCCTGTTCGTCAGGCGCAACTCGACGTCGCCGTTTCGCAGCGTCTCGGTTCTTTCAATGTACGGGGCGGCAGGTTCAGGCGTGCCTGAGCCGACCGGTAAAGAAGGGGTACCCGGAGTGCTCGACCGTGTGGATCCGCTGACTGGCGGGGCGGGTGCGGAAGAGCGCGCTACCGCGTCAGGCGGCGGGGCCGCAGGGGACGCACTGGCACGCGCCGGCCGTGGCGGGGGCGCGTGCGTCGTCATGTAAAACTGCCAGGCAATCAGTCCGAGAATGCAGAGCGTAACGGCAATCCATGCTTGTCGGTCCATACGCGTTTCCCGCCCGGCTATTCACAAACAAGAATCTCGTTGTCATGCCGCATTGGCGAAACCGGAGCTGACGTTGGGACGGGGTCCAAGCCGTGTCCTCCCCAGGGCTGGCAACGCGCAAGCCGGCGTAATCCAAGCCACATGCCACGGGCGAGGCCATGCGCTTCGACGGCTTCGAGAAAATATTGCGAGCAGGTTGGTTCAAAGCGGCAGCCTCCGCCGGGCCCGACGATCCAGGAAAGTGCAGGAGAGAGAACCAATTGATAGACGCGAATGAAAACGCGAAACAGGCGGGCCATCAGGGCGCTAAAATAGAAGCGCGGTTTGCGAGACGCAACCACTCATGTTCCAGCTCGACATAGGAGGAACGAGCTGCGGGCGGCCGGGCGACCATCACCAGCCAGATCCCGGGTCGAAGCCGCTGCTGATTTTTGCGAACAATCTCACGCATGCGCCGGCGCACGCGGTTTCGGATGACCGCGCCACCGACCCGCTTCGACGTGACGAATCCCGCTCGAAAACCCGGCGTCTCACTCCGTTGCAAAACGCCGAGGAGCAGAAGCGAGCCTGCGACCGAGTGTCCGTCGCTCTTCACACGCGCGAACTCAGCAGGCTTGGTCAGGCGTTTCGTTCGATCGAAGGAGAGGCCGCCATCGCGGCGCGTCCGGCTGCTCATGAGGAGATGCGCCCGCTGGAGGGCGCAGCCGTACAACAAAAGTCTTCCCGCAGACACGCCGCGAGAAGACTTCCGTGAAAACGAAATCAGCTCCGAATTACGGAGTAGGTGAAGATGTCGTTGTGCTTGTCGACTCGCTCGTGCTGCTCGAACCAGACGCCGGGGTAGAAGCCGGTGTAGACATGGTGTTTGTCGTCGAGCTGCTCGAACTCGATCCGCCGCCAGCCGGAGATGGATTCACCACGGTGGTGTTGTTCTCAGTCTTCTTGTCGGCAGGGGCAGGAGCCGTGCTTTCGGTTTTTTGCTCACATGCCGCGAGAAGCGCGGCGCCAGCTAGGATGCAGATATATTTCTTCATAGTGTGGTTGGAAGACCCACAGTGGGTCAAAGGCTGATTCGGAGCAAGGCGTCTTTTCGGTCTTGCATAACTTTTACAATCCCACCGTGTTTAGCGTCAAACCGCGGCTGCGTAGTCCATGCCATGCGCTTCGGCCACGGCCTGGCAGGTCAGCCTGCCGTCGCGCGTGTTGATTCCCCCAGCCAACGCAGGCTGCTTTTTGCAGGCCCCGTCGAGTCCCAGATCAGCAAGCAGTTCGACATAACGAGCGGTGATGTTCGTCAAGGCCTGCGTCGCCGTCCTCGCATAGGCCGCCGGCATATTCGCCACGCAATAATGAGTCACACCTTCCTCCACGTAAACCGGATCGAGATGAGTCGTCGGACGCGAGGTCTCAACGCAGCCGCCCTGGTCGATCGCGATGTCCACCAAGACACTTCCGGGTCTCATCTCCCGCAACATTGCGCGCGTGATCAGCTTGGGCGCTTTTGCTCCTGGAACGAGCACGGCTCCGATGAGCAGATCACACGTCGGCATCAGTTCGTGCAAATGCGCCTCGTTCGAATGCAGGGTGTTCGCGTTCGGCATCGTCAGATCGAGAAAGCGCATCCGTTCGCCATCGACTTCCAGAATGGTGACGTCGGCGCCGAGGCCGACTGCCATTCGCGCGGCGTTTACGCCTGAAGTCCCGCCACCGAGCACAACCACTTTCCCCGGCAGCACGCCGGGCACGCCGCCGAGCAGGACGCCGTTGCCTCCGTTATGTTTCGCCAGGTAATACGCGCCCATCACCACCGACATGCGCCCGGCGATTTCGCTCATCGGCTCGAGCAACGGCAGCTTGTGCCCGACCTGGATCGTTTCGTAGGCAACGCCGGTAACACCCGACGCGAGGAGCGCTTCCGTGAGCGACTTGCTAGCTGCGAGATGCAGGTAGGTGAACAGAATCTGGCCTTTGCGCAGAAGCCCGTACTCCGCCTGCAACGGCTCCTTGACCTTCACGATCATCTCAGCCTGGGCGAAGACTTCCCCGGCTGTGTCGATGATTTTCGCGCCGGCAGCTGCGTAAGCCTCGTCGGTATAACCCGACCCGACTCCAGCGCCTCTTTGGACGAGCACGGAATGCCCACGTCGCGTCAAACTCGCAGCCGTGAAGGGCAGGAGCCCAACGCGATTCTCCTGCTCTTTAATTTCTTTCGGGACCCCGATTATCATTTCAAGAGGTTACAAACTTGGTGGTTAAGTGAATAGTGATACGCGCGCAGAGAGGGCGCCGACTAGCTCAAAGTGGGATGCACTACCCGCCAGCCACTAATTCAAGGATGGGTCGTCCGGTGCCGCGGCCAACATCTTGAACCACGGGCCGAGTCCGCGCATGATGTCGAACCAGAGCTTCGGCACGCGCTCCCGCTGCATTAGATCGCGCGTCGGCTTTTGCAGAAGCCAGGCCTTCTGTTTCATCTCCGCCTCGAGCTGCCCCGCTCCCCAGCCCGCGTAACCGACAAAAGCCCGAATCGAAGCCGGATCGTCGCTGATTCGTTCGTGCGCCTCATTCAACCCGACATTGTGATTCATGCTCAGCGCCGCGCCCTGTTCCCATTCCAACGCAGCAAACATCAGTTGATTTTTGCCCATGGGTCCGCCCAGGAAAACGGGCACGTCCGCCAATCCCTCTGGCGGCGGCTCGTTCACGAGATCCGAGACCTGCTTATCAAGCGGCCGGTTCAGAATCACGCCCATGGCCCCGTCGGCGGGATCGTGTGCTGAGATAAACAAAACACTCCGCCGAAAATTCGGATCGAGCATGTTCGGATGGGCGACGAGGAGCGAGCCAGCGAAGCTCAGCGGAATCCCTTCCCCCATTTCACGCATGGATAACTAGAAGGCGCGGCGAGTCTTTGCGCAAGAGAGCTTTCGGGCTGCTCCGCCTCAAACGCATTGCAGATTTCCACTTTCCAAGTGGAACACTGGGCCCTCGAGCGGTTGCTCAAGCCACTGCATCGAAGTTGCCGTGACCAGCTTCTGCGCTTTTCCGGGCAAATGTTTCAGCAGCAGATTACGACGCGTAGCGTCGAGTTCACCAAAAATATCGTCCAGCAACAGGAGCGGCGCCGCGTGCTGCGCGTGCGCGAAGACTCGCGCTTGCGCGATCTTCAAGGCCAGCACGACGGTTCGTTGCTGGCCTTCGGAGGCATACTGGCTCGCCGGCATTCCGTCCACGCGCAGTTCCAAATCGTCACGATGCGGACCAACGACCGTCTGCCGGAGCCGCAATTCCCGGGGCCGCGAACGAGCCAGCTCGGCGGCAAAATCGTCGCCTGTCCCCGCGAGGTAGCGAAGCTGGAGCGATTCTTCCTTCCCGCTAATTTCACGGTAGGCCGCGGCAGCGAGTGGCGTAAGCTGTTCGACCAAACCGTTGCGCAAGCCTGCGAGGTTGGCGCCGTGCTCGAGCAACGGAGGCTCGTAGGCGGCCAGTTCGCGCGAATTCATGCTCGCTGCTTTCAGTAACGCATTTCTGGAACGCAGCGCTCGCTCGTAGACGCGAAGCGTCGGCCGATATCGTTCATCCGTCTGCGCGCCGAGAAAATCGAGGTAACGGCGGCGCGGTTCGGAGACTGCGCGCACCAGTTCGATGTCGCTGTTGGCAAAAGAAACAACCGGGGCAAGGCGGAGATATTCAGACGCGTTACGCTGCTCGAGCCCGTCGAACGAAATCTTCCGCCGCAGCGCGCTGTAGCGGAATTCGAGCCGGTGCTTCGAATAGTCGCCTGCTACCGCGAATGATCGTGTGCCAAGGCGCACAAGCGGCATGAGCGTGGAACTTCGCTGCGACTGCAGCCGCAGGACCACGCAGGCTGCTTCCAGAATCGACGTTTTACCCTCTCCGTTACGGCCGATCAGGAAGTTGAATTCCGATTGGAAATCCACAACCAGCTCCGGAAAACAACGGAAATTCCGCAGCTGCAATCTGCTCAACATGAAATGCGGCGCAAAACGATTAGCGGTCTGGTCGCTCCTGCCATTCTCCTGCAAGGTATCTCTCGACCGGCGCGCGTCGCGGCTCTTTACCAAAAATTTGTTGCGAGCTCTCGCTCCCGCATCTACTAGGTGCGGAGTTTTGGAAGATTGTTCTGGGGGGAACAGCCGCCCTTCACTTCTCATCGAGATGTGGGGGGCGGTACTTTTTTTGTTGGCACTTATGCTCTTCTGGTGATTGGGACCAGTCCCGGTGGCTCTTCTTCGCTTTTTGGTTGTTTCGTTCGGAGAGGCGTTAGAAACCCGATTTAAGATTGACGAAAATCCGTCTCGCTGGTCAATTCAGCGCTGTGAAGACCATTGTTTATATGGTCGCAAGTGTGCTCATCGCTGCATGGATTGCACATCCGGCCTTGTCGCAAACGGCCTCCACGCACAGGAGAAGTGTATGGGTCGCGCCTCCGACTGGCAGCCTGCTCGGTGGAGGATACGTTGATGCTGGCGAAACGAATGACAGTTTGAAGGCCCGCTTGTCGGCCAATGAGATTCCGGTCTTACGCGCCGCCATCAACAGTTTGGACGCGCAGGCGGGCACGATCGTGCAGGGTTGGTCACTGATTGCGCCTGCGGTCGCGCACCAAGCCGACGTTTCACTCAAGATACTCGGTGCGCAGCGTGCAAAGACGGGGATGAGTTACGGTGAACTGCTAGTGGCCAATTCGCTGGCCAAAGCAGGCGGCCAAACTTTTGAAACGATTCTCGGAATGAAAGGGAGGGCGGGCACATGGGGCCAGCTTGCAAGCCAGCTGAAGGTCAATCCAGATTCCATCGCGGCTCGCGCTCGCGCAGCGACCGAATCGATCAAATTCGCGGAGGCGAGGAGAAGGGACCGCCGGCAACAGAATCTGAAAGATTCCGGTTTCAATCCGGGCGGCCAGGGCGGCGGCAACGCTCAAAAATTTCCGGGCTTAGGTGGTGGGTAGCTATCGCGCCGGGGGCGAGCACGCCAGTGCATTCTGGCTGAATGCCGCGCCTTGCGCGCCCACGGCAAATGCTCTGCAGGCGTAGTGTTGACACAACGCGTAAGGAGGGCGTAGTCCGAGCGGATATCGCCGCAGAACGTGTTAACCGATGCTGATGAAGCCTGAGGCGATCGAGCGTCGGCGAAAGTTTTCCTGGCCAGCCGCGTTTACCCTCACCGCGCTGCTCCTTGCCGCACTCGTGGCCTTCATTTTCGTGCGCATGGAAACATGGCCTTCGCGGACCGCCAAGGGAACAGCCGATGAGCTAGAGCGCGTGGGGCGCGATTTGCGCAGCGCTTTCATCGAAATCGCGCGGCTCCAGCCTCGGATCACGGTAAACAATCGCGTTTACGTGGAACGAACGACCGCCAGTGCCGAACTCGCTCTGCTCTCACGCCAGATCGAAGTCGAACACGAGCTGCTTCACACATGGGCCGGAAGCACGAAGCGGGTGAAAGTTCACGGGACGTTCGCAGTCAGAGCTGGCTTCGATCTGCAGCATGATGTGTCCGTCGACCTCGGCCAAAACGAGATTGTGGTGCAATTGCCTCACGCCACAATTCTCGGCGCGGAGCAGACTAAAATTGAAGTGCTCGCGCTGGAGAACGGCTTTTGGAATCGAATTTCGCCGGACGATTTGCAAAGTGAACTTGCGGCCCTTCCGCAGTTAGCGCGGGAGAAAGCTGCGCAAAGCGGACTGGCGACGGAGGCCGAGCAATCCATCCAACGGCAGCTGACGGCGAAACTGCACGCGACACACCCGGTGCGCGTCATTTTTGGCTCCGCTGAGGTGAAGCGATAAGCCTACCGCGACAGCTGCGCGCAGTATCGGCTTTCGGAGGGCGCGGTTGCGAGTAACGATTGCGAAAGCGAATGCCGCGCAAAAACCGACTACTGATAGTGACGGCAGCTACGATTTTTCTCGTGGTCGCAGCCGTCTGTCTGACGCCGCTTTTCGTCGTAGCTGGCTTGCGCGTCTGGCTCTGGCAAAAGGCGCGGCAGCAACATCTGACCATCGAGTTCGCAGGAATCGACGCGCCCTTGCTTCGGCCATTGCTCGTGCGCGAGCTGCGGATCAGGTCGCAGCCCGGAGCAATGTTTCGGACCGACTTCCGCGCACCGCGCGTGGAGTTTGATCTGAAATTATTGGCGCTTTTCGGCGGCCAACGCGGACGGGTGCTCCGCAGTCTGACGCTTTTGAACCCACGTCTCGAAGCGACGCGAGCGGAAAGTCCCGACGGCGCAAACCGTTCACTCGACTGGAGCGTGTTGCACGATTTGCTGGCCGATAGCTGGGAGATCCGCGGTTTGAACGGGCGGCTGCAAGGGGGAGGCACGGTGGTAGACATTCACGATTTTTCGCTTTCGGCGAGCGAGGCGGAGTCGGGACGTTTCAACGCGGGTCAGATCACGCTTGTTTCGCCACTCTTCCGCCGGACCTTCGGCGATCTGCGCGGTGCAACGACCTGGATGGAGGATCGGCTCACGATCGGTGCAATCACGCTCGCACGCGGGCTCGACCTGCAGGCGATCACTTTCGATTTCCGGAACCTCGCTCGGCGGCAAATCTCTCTTGATGTGGATGTGGATACTTTCGGCGGCCGGCTTCGCGCCAAGGTTTCGAGTCAGGAGCAAAACAATCACCGCGCCTGGGACATTGCGGGTAGCGGATCCGGCATTTCGCTTGCGCAAATCTCAGACGCTATTGGATTGACGGAACCGGCGAGCGGGGCAGTGCGTGCCTTGAAATTTACCTTCCGGGGTGACACCGAGCACATGGCTGATGCGACCGCCTCAGTCTGGGCCGAGATCGCCAGTCTAACGTGGCACGCTCACGCCGCCGAGACGATCATGTTCGGGGCGTCACTTTATAACCACCAGATCGAAATCGAGCAGCTTTATATCAAGCAACAACATAACGAGCTGACCCTGAGCGGCGAATCGCCGCTTCCTGGCGCTTCGGCCGATTGGTTGAACCCAAACTTTCGGGGCGGCCTCTCGGCTAACATTCGAGATTTGGCGGAGTTCGCGCCACTGCTCGGTGGAAGCGCAAACGCTTTCTCCGGCGCTATCTCGGTGAACGGAACCGTCGCGACGATTGATCGCAAACTCAGCGGCAAGCTGGACGCGTCTGGCCACGCCCTCGTTCTAGGCGGCGCTCCGATTGATCGTCTCGAGGGTAATCTCGTTCTCGAAGGTTTCGATCTCGCCATCCCGCGCCTGGAACTGCGTCGCGGTGATGATTTCTTGCGTGGAAGTGGCAGAATCGAGTTGAACCGTGCTTATAACTACTCCGGCACGTTTGCCTCTGAGGTAGCGAACATCGCAGACTATCGCTCCTTGCTGCCATCGCCGAGCGAGGGTCTGACGCGGGGCGCACTGAAGTTGGATTGGACCGGCAATGGAAACGCCTCCGCCCACCACGGAAGTTTTCGCGCGCAAGCCCGGGAACTCGCGTTTAATTTTGCACGAGCTTCGCCCGTCTTCGACGCCGACCTGGAGGGCCTCTACTCTCCCGACAGCACCTACTTCCGTCGCTTCCATCTTGCGAATGAACACGCTTCCTTTGACGCATTTGCGACATTCGCGAGCAACTACACCCAGCTCCAGACAGTCAGACTGGAGCTGAGCGGAAAACCAAGACTCGAGGGCAACCTTTTCGTCCCGCTGTCATTGAGGCAGTGGAAACCGCGGAACAATGTTTTGGAATCGATCGAAGATGATGCGAATTTCGACATCGACCTCCGGGTCGGGGGAATTGATCTCGCTGAGCTCGGCTCGGCGATTCGGAGCAACGTCCCTCTGCACGGCTCTGTGGCAGGCTCCATTGCAGCCTACGGCACGCTCGCGGCGCCCGATGTTGCGGTGGACGCTCGCGGGCGCGACGTGGCCCTGCGCGATCCGGCGCCCATCTCGGGCAATGTTCACTTCGCTGCGCGCGACGGGCAGATCGCGATTGGCGCGACAATTCTACCGCCTGGTTCTTCCCTCGCGCGTATGGCCACTTCGGCCCGGTTTACATTCGATCACGAGAAGCACAGCTATGACTTCGACATGGCCGGACCGCTTTCGGCATCGCTCGATTTTCCATCCATTCTGCTCGGTAAGTTTCCCGCATACTGCCATCTGCCACCGTTTACCGATGGCACAATTGGAGGTAAATTGGCAATCGCCGGGTCCGTTCGAAATCCTAAAATCACCGGACAATTGCGCTGCGCCGATCTTCGTTGGGGCGATCCATTAGCTTTCTTCGCACAATTCACCTTCGGCGGAACTCGCGCTGCAATAGACTCCGCGAAACTCGAAACCGCCTCCGGTCCATTGCCTTTGCGGGGTTCGCTCGATCTCGCCGATTCGGCAGCCCTCTCAGCCACAGTTTCCCTGTTTCAACCGGCTCGCGATTTGACTCCTCCGACTGTTATCAGTTGTATCGATTCTGTAGAGGTGGTTCGGTCGAACGCTGCGGACAGCGCTAAAGCGCCGCTTGTGAATTCCTTCATGTTGCGCGGCAGCGCACTCGACGGCAATTGGACCGTGAGCCTGCTCGCTCCGCAAGGACGTGATGGAGATGCGAGTCCGGCAGCACGCACATTTGGTTTTTGCAGGAGAAAGATCGAGCCGGGCAAAAAACTCGTGTTAGGAATCGCTCCAGCGGCGCTGCGTTAAAATTTCCTGCGCCGCACTCTCCAAAAACATCACCTCTCGGTAGGGCGAGACTCCGCCGAGCCCTGCCCGGGCCAGACAACAACACACGCGCTCTCGAATGCGACTCACGCCTGCGCCAGCCACCGCGCGAGTTTCGATTCGAGGTCCGGGGTGAGCGCGACGTGACAATCCTGGCCGGCTTGGACACGCAGCGGCTTCGCCTCAGGCTGCTCAAACTCGAGTAATACTTCACTGCCGCCCGGCGAGCTCGCCAGAAGCTCGCGCACTTTTCGCAACTCAGCCATGGGAGTGCCACTGGGGAATCGCAACACAACAGGCGCGCAGTACTCGGCCGCGGTTTCCCTCACGACTGCGGTTTCCCTCACGACTGCGGTTTTCATCGACGCCTCTGACTTCGCATCCGGAGCGAGCACTCTCACCTTTTGCGCAGTCGCCCGCACCGCCTCATCCCTCTTTTCCAGAGTTCCCTGTATCGCGATGACCCGGCCGGGCATCAACGCCTCGGAGATCTTTACGTAAACTTCGTTCCAAACCACGATTTCAAGCGTGCCGGTCAAGTCCTCCAGAAACACGACTGCAAAAGGTTTGCCTTCTTTCTTCGTGAATTTCTTATCCGCCTGCGTGATCGCCCCTGCGACGCGAAAAGGAGCGCGGTCTGCCATTTCGCCTAACGAGGCGATCGTCTGGTAACCGCCGCTCGTGATCGCTCCCGCATACGCATCAAGCGGATGTCCAGTGACATAAAATCCAAGGAGCTCTTTTTCGAACGCCATTCGCTCCTGCTCCGTCCAAGGCGTCACACTTCGCGACCCGGATCTCGCCGCGGGTGTCGGCAAATCGTCAAACAACGACACCTGCCCGTTGGCCCGATCTCTGTGTGAGGAGGAAGCGGCGGCAAGCGATTCCTCCACGCAAGCGAACAGTTCCGCGCGTTCGCGCCCCAGGAAGTCGAAGGCGCCACTTTTCACGAGGCTCTCAAGCATCTTGCGGTTCGCGATTCGAGAATCGAGGCGGCGGCAAAAATCTTCGAGCGAACTAAACGGACCCGCCTTCTCGCGCTCGCGAATCGCTGCCTCCATCGCGCCTTCGCCGACGTTTTTGATCGCGGCAAGCCCATAGCGGACCGCCATCTGTTCCTGTAGCGGCGCTCTATTGCGGTCGTCCTGCGCGTGCTCAACGTTTTCGGTTCGGCGGTCACAGACCGCCGCTACAGGTTCCGGGCTGAACTTTAGTCCGCTTCGATTCACGTCCGGCGGGAGAATCGGGATGCCCATGCGCTTACATTCGCCGACAAAGATGGCGATCTTATCGGTGTTATTGATCTCGTTGCTGAGCAGACCTGCCATGAACT